>JAKSCJ010000414.1 GCA_022360675.1 Lysobacterales bacterium | reverse complement strand
GGGTAATGTGGCCGCTGGCCAGCAAAAATCCGCCACTTGCGCAGGCTGCCATGGAGCCACCGGTAACGAAACCCTGGACGCCAGTTACCCACGTTTAGCAGGTCAACATGCCAGCTATTTAGAACAAGCCCTGGCGGCCTACCGTTCTGGCGAGCGTAAGAACCCCATCATGGCCGGTTTTGCTGCAGCGCTGAGCGATCAAGATATCGCCGATTTGTCCGCTTACTTTGCCAGCCAAGACAGCACTTTAGGCATTATTCCTGAAGGGCAATAAGGCCTTAGGCATCAAGCCTTGCATTGTGTGATTCCCATCAGTACACACAAGCTAAGCTGAGCAATAAAAAACCCCGCTTAAAGCGGGGTTTTTTTTCGTTAAATTCAAACCTCAAGCATGGCCGGATTTAATGAAGCCTCGGCTTACTCGAAATACGGGTTATCGCCAGCACCATGGTCGGTAACATCGCGAACCGCAGTCAGTTCAGGCAAAAACTCAAAGAGTGTTTTCTCAACGCCTTGTTTCAAAGTGACGTGGGCCATGCCGCAACCCTGGCAGCCGCCACCAAAGCGCAGAATCACTTCTTTTTCGTCGGTGACTTCCACCAAACTGATGCTACCGCCGTGGCTGGCCACTTGCGGGTTGATTTTGTATTCCAAAATCCACTCGACTTTTTCTGTCAGGCTAGCATCATCACCGGGAATATTACCTTTCAAACCTGGCGCTTTAATGGTGAGTTGGCCACCGGCGTCGTCGGTAACAAAATCGATGGCAGCATCCGCCAGCCAGTGCTCACTATTAGCAGCGACATGCACCTGAAAGCCATCGTAATCGTAAGCTGTGTCTGTGGCCAATTCGTCGCCTGGCGCACAAAACTCCAACTGGCAGTCCGCATTAGGCGTGCCTGGCTGCAAAATGCTTAAACGCAAGCCCATTCCTGGCACTTCTTCTTGCGCCAATAGTTTTTTAAAGTAGTCCACAGCAGGCGCGGTAATTTCGATCATGGCGCAGCCATCCTTAATGAGTACAATTTTAGTCCTATTATGCCACAGGGCATACTGAGACAGGATATTGAGGAAACCGTCTGGAATATCAATCCCTGCCCTGCCAATGTTTCCTGTTAGCCTGTCAGCACAAAATGTTGCCGCCTAGAACCACACAAAGGTTGCCATCAAACGCACCCTCACCACGGTTAAACGCAGCATCGATCAGCGCAGTTTCGAGTATGGCAGCACAGCCAGCGGTCCAAATCGCCGATCGTTCTTTTGCTCAGCATCAATATGTACAGATCATCAGTGATCATGACGAGCCACACGGTAAACACAATGGTTTACCACAATCTACCGGTGTTCACCTCAATCTAACGGCGATACCTAAAAGGCTTACTTTTTCCCGAATGGCACATTGGTGCCATTCACTTGAAGATATTGCCGACGAAAGCGGTGCCCGAAAGTGATGTCATCTAGGACTTCGTTTTTACTTCAGGCGGCGGCGAGCCCTTGGGCACATAAACACCATCGAAAATTACCTGCCATTCATCACTGCCCGTGGGGGAAGATTCCCACAGCTGTCGAATATGGCCGTTTTCCGTGGGTGTCCAAGAAATTTGATGGCGAATGGTGGTTGCTTCTTCACCAGGAACCACCGTCAAACCCAGCATTTTCATGCTGCCATCAGTAAATTCACCCACCAAGCGCAGCACCAAACCATTGCTATCGGCCCAATACTGGCTCCAGCTTCCCGCCTTGGCATCGTAGGCATTCAAGCTATGGCCACGGCCACCACTGATGCCTTCCCAGGATTCAGAAATCGCACAGCCATCTAAGATTTTCATGATGTGATTGTGCCCAGCCAGCTGGCCTTGAGAATAGACATCCCACTCACCCAGCCAAAAGTCGAAGGCACGGTATTCTGCGGCCGAACAATTTCCTGCCGCCTCATCGGCTTCGCCATCTTGCGCCAGCGCCACATTGGCCTGTGTTAACGAGATCAACAAGCTTAAAGCGACAATAAAATTTCTTTTTTTCATCTAAACAAACTCACAAATCAAACCATTCAACAGATGCTAACGAGCCAATAACAATGATTTATTCCACGCTGTAAGCACACAGAACAGTGTGCTTTGTGGCACTTCATCAGCTCGTCATCAACATGCTGTATGTCAGTTTCCATAAGGGTTTAGCAAATTTTCGAGGGAAACGTTTTACATTGCTTAATGCAAAACAACGGCGTAAAGTAGTTTGCTAAAAATTAGGCATTAAGCGCCAAAACTATAAAAACCAAAATATCAATAAAAACTGATATTGGGTTTGTGCGGGGAATTCCACTCGATACGCAATCACACAACTCATGCGTGTCTAAATAGTTTCAGCACACCATAAGAAAAACACCATAACAATAAGGCTAGCGATAGCCATTGAAGCCAGCAACACAGCATTAATGCAGCGGTGATTGACCATTGGGCAAAACTAGATCATCTGGCAGATCATCTAGTGTTGCCGAGTCACTCCTGCGCCAAACAATAAAGCACACACTAAAAATTGGAGAGTGAGCATGGGAATGGCGAGGTTAGCCCCAACACTGACCGCTGTTTTCTTTGTCCTTGCGGCGGCGATCAGCTTCAACGCCCAAGCACAAACATTAACTTACGATGTCTTGCTAGATCTTGATCGCAACGACATCACCGGTTGCGATGTTAATGTCAACACAGCACCTGGCACCGTGAACGGCATCGAGCGCCGTCTCCGTGCCACTGTCGATAGCAATCTAGCCATGGTCACCGAGGTCAGCGTCGAGCGCTGTAATGGTACCAGCTTCGATACGCCCACCATCGTGGGCGGCCCACATCCAGTAGGGATCGACCTGGGCATTAATGGCAGCGACGTGATCGAACTCGCCGCCTCTTTAAGCGCCTTAGAGATCGGCAACAGTAATCCGGTTCAATTTATTTTCCTGGCTGAAGACAATGCCGGTGACGATATTCTGGCCACCGAAGACGGCACCCCCAGTGCGGGTGGGATTCTATTCGGCCTACCGTTGGGGATTCCCACCATCTCGGCGTTTGGCTTGGCATTACTTGCCGCCTTGCTGCTGATCTTGGCCTGGCGGCACCATCGCGCCACCGGCAGTTTGTTTAGTGTGCTGTTACTGCTGATGGCCGCAGGCCTCGTTATTGCTGCCAGCTTCGTCACCGATGGCAATATCGATGACTGGGCAGGCCAAGCGCCCCGCGCCACCGACCCCAGTGGCGATTCCAGCAATGCCGCTGCTGGCAATGATATCCAAGCCGCTTTTATTGGCTTTGAGAATAATCACCTGTTCTTCCGGCTGGATATTACCGACACTGAGAACCAACCACCGGTAGCTGGCGACGACAACTTTAGTGTTGACGAAGACACCGCTTTGAGTATCGCCGCTCCGGGTGTGCTCGCAAACGATAGCGATGCCAATATGGATGCGATCACCGCCTTGTTGGTGAACGCTCCGAGCAACGCAGCCAGCTTTACGCTGAACGCCAACGGCAGCTTCGATTACACACCAGCCGCCGATTTCAACGGTACCGATACCTTTACTTATGTTGCTGACGACGGCAGCAGTCAATCGGCTCCTGCTACGGTCAGCATTAGCGTCAACCCGATCAACGATCCACCCAGCGCCCAAGACGATGTAGCCACCACCGATGAAGACGATACCGTCGACATCAGCGTATTGGCCAATGATAGCGATGTCGACGGCAATCTGGATGCCAGTAGTGTTAATGTGACCACGCCTCCGAGTAACGGCAGCACGGTCGTTAGCGCGGCGGGTGTCATCACTTACACCAAAGCCAACGACTTTAACGGCTCCGACAGCTTTGAATACGAGGTCTGCGACGACGGCACACCGCTGCCCGCTGAATGCGATACCGCCACCGTTAACATCACCGTTAATTCGGTTAACGATGCGCCCAGCTTCACCGTTGGCCCCGATCAAACTGTGAACGAAGACGCAGGCTCGCAAAGTATTGCGGCCTGGGCCACCAACATTAGTGCCGGCCCGGCCGATGAGAACACACAAACGCTCACCTTCAATGTGACCAACAACACCAATGCGGCCTTGTTCAGCGCCGGCCCTGCGGTGGATGCAAGCGGCGTTCTGAGCTTTACCCCCGCAGACGACGCCTTTGGCAGTGCGACGATCACTTTGGAGCTGACGGACGACGGCGGCACGGCTAACGGTGGTGTCGACACGAGCGCTGCTGCTAGCTTCAACATCACTATTGATGCGGTCAACGATGCGCCCAGCTTTGCCAACATTGGCGATCAAACCGTGTTGGAAGACAGCGGCGCACAAACTATTGTTTGGGCAAATAGCATTAGCGCAGGGCCCAGCAATGAGTCTGCGCAAGCACTGACCTTTAACTTATCTGCAAACACCAACCCCGGTTTATTCAGCGTTCAACCCAGTATCGACAGCTCGGGTACGTTGACATACACACCGGCAGCGAATGCCAGTGGTAGCGCCGAGATCACCGTGAATCTCAGTGATGATGGCGGTACCGCCAATGGCGGCCAAGACACCAGCGCCAACAGCACGCTGCGGATTAACGTCACCGCCGTGAATGACGAGCCCAGCTTCACGGTTGGCCCCGATGTGCCGGTTCTGGAAGACGCCGGAGCTCAAACCATTCCGGCTTGGGCCACCGCTATCAGCGCAGGCGCTGCCGACGAAAGCGGCCAAACTTTAAACTTCGTCATTACTGCCAACACCAATGCAGGACTGTTCGCTACAGCACCGCAAGTGAACAGCAGTGGCGATCTCAGCTTTACCCCGCAAGCAAACGCAAGCGGAACGGCCACGATTACCCTGGAACTAACAGACAACGGCGGTACTGCCAACGGCGGCGACGACACTAGCCCACCGCAGAGCTTCACCATCACGGTAACTGCGGTGAACGATGCGCCCAGCATTACCTTAGGTCCAGATGAAGTCATTCCCGAAGACAGTGGTCCACAAACCGTTAACGCATGGGCGACCAATATCAGCCCAGGCCCTGCCGACGAAGCAGGCCAGAGCGTTACTGTCAATATTGTTGGCAACGATAACGCCGCATTATTTACCGCAGGTCCAAGCATCGATAATGCCGGCAACTTGACCTACACCCCTGCCGCCAATGCCAGTGGTGTGGCCACTATTATGGTGACGGTTAGCGACGATGGCGGCACTGCCAATGGTGGCGTAGACACAAGCCCCAATAACGCCTTCAGCATCACCATCAATAATGTGAACGACGCGCCTAGCTTTGCCGTTGGTCCTGATCAAAATATTAATGAAGACGCCGGTGCCCAAACCATTAACGGATGGGCTACTGGCATTAGCGCCGGTCCTGCCAGTGAGATTGGACAAGCGCTCAACTTTATTGTTAGCCCACAAAATAGCGACAGCACGTTAAGCTTTAGCAGTGGCCCCAGCGTTGATCCTGCCAACGGTAATTTAAGCTACACCGTGAGTGCTAATGCTTATGGCTCGGCTACCTTCAACATTAGCTTGCAAGACAATGGTGGCACCGCCAACGGCGGTATCGATACCTTTGGTCCGCTGAGCTTCAGTATTAATGTGGCAGCGCAAAATGATCCGCCCACCGTAGGTGCCGCACCCAGCTTTAATGTCACCACGAATATTCAAATCGATGTGCCCGCAGGCAATGGTTTATTAGTGGGTGCCAGTGATGAAGCCACTGAAGCTGGCGACCCCAGCGGTCCGGCAGCGCCAGGCACTAATGTGACTGTGGGTAACGGCAGCAACCCAGCACCCACGACTTCGGTCAATGGCGGCAACGTTACTATCAACACCACCACCGGAGCGTTTAGCTACAACCCACCGCCTGGCTTTACCGGCACCGATACTTTCAACTATGTGATTGGTGACGACGGCATTGGCGCACCCGGCCCCATTTGCAGCGCACCGATTACAGCCACATTGAACGTAGCGGGTAATACGGTTTGGTTTATCGATAACAGCGTTACCGGTGGTGCCGACAATGGCCGTTTAACCACACCCTTTGAAAGCCTTGATAGCTTCCTTACGGCTCAAGGTGGTGGTTCAACACAACATCCGGCGGCGGGTGACTTCATTTTCTTGGCGGCCCCAACCCCCACCACGAACTACATTGCCTCGACACCAGTAGCACTGCTGGATAACCAAGTTATCTTTGGTAGCGCCGTTGTTGGCACCAGTTTCGACGCACTCACCGGTATAACTGCCGCGCCCAATAGCGCGCCACGACCGGTATTGGCGGGTAATCATCCGACCATCACACCCGCAAACAACGGCTTCCAGGTCAATGCCTCTGCCGGTAATCAAATGACCATTCGTGCGTTGAACATTGGCAGTTCCGCTGGTACCGCAATTGCCGCTAATGTTGGTGGCACGGTGAACATCATGAATGTGGGCATTAACACCAATGGTAGGCTGGTGAATATCGATGGCAGCGGAGCTGGCACACTAAATGCACAGTTCAATAACTTAACCACCACCAGTGCGGCCGTTGCCTTCCGCGCCGTTAACCTGACAGGCAGTGTTGTACAAACGGCCGGTTTTAACCTTGGTGTAACCAACGTCGCGGGTATCGAGCTAACGAATAACACCGGCGGCAGCTCATTTACCTTCAACGGCCTGACCGATGCTATCGTTGCCGCAGGTCCCGTATTTAATCTCAATAACACCGGCACAGTAACGGTTAGCTCTGCGGCACCTGTCAGTATTGGCACGACGACTGGCAGCGTCATGACGATCAGCAACACCACAGTTAACGGTTTTGCCTTCAATAACATCGATTCAGGTGGCGGCAACTTCGGCATTGTTCTCAACAATGTGACCGGTAGTATCAGCGCGTTGAACGGCAATATCTTCAATACGACCATGGGCGGTATTGATGTTAATGGTGGCACCGTCAACTTAAGCTTCCCGGGTTTGATTAACACTCTTGGTCACTCGGTGCGTGTGCAAAACCACCTCGGCGGCACGCTGAGCTTTGGCCAGATCACCGAATTAGCTGGCGACGGTGTTTTGCTGACCAACAACCCCAGTTCAACCATTAACTTCCAAGACACGTTAAATATCACCACCACCGGTAACCCTGCTTTCACCGCGACTAATAGCGGCACCATTTCAGCAACCGGTGTGACCAGTGAATTCAGCAGTACCAATGCTGAGGCCGTGATCATTAGCGATACCACCATCGCTGCCGCCGGTTTCACAGTGGATCGAGTCGATGCCAGTAACGGTGTTAACGGCATTGTGCTGAACAATACCGGCAATACCGGTGGCTTATTTAGAGTGCTGGGCGATGGTTTGAATCTACGCAACGGCAGTGGCGGCACCATCACCAGCACCACGGGCGATGGCATTGTCTTGATGCAAAACAATGGCGCTCAATTCACCTCGATGAACTTGATCAGCGTTGGCGATAGCAGCGACGTCTCGGCTGGCGGTAATAACTTAGCCACCAACGACCACGCGATTCAAAGCGAAATGAGCAGCAACATTGTGCTGTCGGCGGTCAGCATTCAAAATCCGGCAGCCGGCGGTTGGGAAGCAGTGGAATTAGGTGGTATCAATCGCATCGATAACGACACCGTGATCGAAGGCATCAGCACTTCAAATATGCAAGCATTAGAAGTGCGCAACACCAACGCCACATTGACCAACTTCGTCATCAACGACAGCAACTTCCGCAACCAAGGTTCCACCAATGGCAGTAGCTATGTGATCTTCTCGAACTTTGGTAATGCGGCAATGAACGTGACGGTGGAAAACCTCAGCACTTTTGAGAATCTGTTCGGCCATGCTTTACAGCTGAACGCCGGCGAAGGCGTTGGCAGCATCGGCTCAGTCACCTTCAACCTTGCCGATAGCGTGTTCCAAAATGCAGTTGACGGCACCGTAGGTGTGGGTGCAAGTGGTGGTATTGGCGGTGTCATTGCCGCTGCCCGCGAAGGTGCCACCAACAGCTTTGCTATCAACAACAATACCTTCAACGATCTAGGCCGCCCCTTGGCCAACAGCGGCGTGGTGGTTACTCAAGCCATCGGCGGTATGAGTAAAACCTTAGATGGCAGCTTCACTGGCAATACCGCGAGCCGGATTGGTTTCCCTGATGCATTGGCTGGTACCACCACCGTGGGCCATCGCTTTTTTGATGTAGTGTCTGAAAACGAGGTGAATCGTGTGGACTTCGAAGGTCGTAATAACGCCATCGATAACACCTCCCGCGAGGCTTTCTTTGTCTCGAGTCGCGATACTTCCAGTGACTTCGACATCGCCTTAAGCGACAACCAGCTGGGTCAAATCACACCCATTGGCCAAACCGAGCGCGAAGCGATTGAGGTTTTGTCGGAAGATGCTTCCGTCATGCAGGCGGATATTATCAACAACATGATTGCTGGTAATACCAACCTCGATCAGGTGGTGGATATCGATACTGAAAACACCTCCGTGATGAATGTTCGCTTCAACGACAACACGGTAACGAATGCGGGTACAGGCACTGAAATTGTGGTGGATACCGAAAACGGTACTTCAATCCACTGCATGGAATTCAACGGTAATACCGCTGATGCCGCCGAGTTTGATGTGAACGGTAATCACCAATTCGAAGACTTCACGAACGTCACCGCCAACAATCCAGGTATTGGCGTGGTGCTCGACGGCGCAGGCGTTACTAACGTGCCCGTTGCCACCTGTTCTCACCCTGATTTCTAGGGATATAAGCCGCCGCCCGGTTTCTGCTACCGGGCGGCAAGCGTTAAGCAAATAACAAAGGAGGCGATTATGTCAGAGCCTTTCTTAGCTGAAATCCGCATTGTGGGCTTTAATTTTGCCCCGCGCGGCTGGGCTTTTTGTGATGGACAGATTCTTCCCATCAATCAGAATCAGTCTTTGTATTCATTACTGGGCACCACCTACGGTGGCGATGGCCGAACTTCTTTCGCCCTACCCGATATGCGGGGTCGTACCCCTATTCATACGGGCCGTAGCGATGGTGGTTCCGATCATCGGGAAGGTCAAAAAAGCGGTGAGGAAACCCACACTTTAGCCGCTAACGAAATGCCGCAGCACAAACATACGGTCATGGCCACTAATCATGCCGCAGCCAATGATATTCCCACCAATCAAGTGCTCGCTCAGGCGGGAACCAATGTGTACGGTGCAAGAAGCCAACAAGTCAACATGGCCGCAGGTACCAGCGCCAACGTGGGTGGTGGCCAAGCCCACGAAAATATGCAGCCCTACCTGGCGGTGAATTTCTGCATCGCACTGCAGGGTTTATTCCCTTCCCGTAACTAGGAGTACACACCATGTCAGAACCTTTTGTTGGTGAGATCCGCATGTTCGCGGGAAACTTCGCCCCTCGCGGCTGGGCGTTTTGTGACGGGCAACTGTTGGCTGTATCGCAAAATGACGCCTTATTTTCTTTATTAGGCACCATTTACGGCGGCGATGGCCGTACCACCTTTGGCTTACCCGATTTACGCGGCCGTATTCCTATTCATGCGGGCAGCGGCCCAGGTTTAACGCCACGTCGCTTAGGCGCCAAAGCAGGTGCTGAAAACGTCACCTTAACGGTGAATCAGCTCCCTAGCCACAATCACGGTTTTCACGCCAGTCAGAGTACGGCTACCACGCGCGACCCTATTGGCAATGCACCGGCAGAATCTTTAGCCGATGTTTACGTTGAAGAAACACCCAATACCACGCTCAGCAGTCAGAGCATTACCAATGTGGGCGGATCTCGATCCCACACGAATTTAATGCCCTTCCTCTGTATTCATTTCATTATCGCGCTGTTCGGTATTTATCCTTCACGGACTTAAAAGGGGTAGCACAATGTCTGAACCATTCATCGCTGAAATACGCATTTTCGCGGGTAATTTCGCTCCCCGAGGTTGGGCTTTTTGCAATGGCCAGTTATTACCTATTTCACAAAATACAGCGCTGTTCTCACTGATCGGTACCACCTATGGTGGTGACGGCCGGTCGACCACCGCTTTACCAAATCTTGAAGGGCGAGCCCCCATGCATCCGGGCCGCGGCCCCGGCTTAACCAGCCGGCGATTGGGTCAGCGCGGCGGCACCGAGATGGTTTCGTTAAGCGAAGCACAAATGCCCAACCACACGCACAGTTTGATGACCAGCATTGAAGATGGCGACCGACGTAGCCCGGGTAATTCATCATTCGGACGCGGAACCGCCCTTTACGGACCACCCAACAACCTAGGTGCTATGGACAGCAACACTCTGGTGAACAGCGGCGGAAGCCAGCCGCATAACAATATGCAACCGTTTCTTGCGATCAACTTTATCATTGCGCTCACCGGTTTATATCCAAGCCGAGGTTAATAAGCGCGAGATACTTTGCCTAGACATTCACTAATAACAATCACTAATAACAATCACTAGATTGAGAGG
>JAKSCJ010000512.1 GCA_022360675.1 Lysobacterales bacterium | reverse complement strand
GATCGAAGGCGTTAGCAGTGTGGGCGATGTGATTTTCCAAGATACTTTCGAATGATCAGATGCGGGTAAGCAGAAACATGGAGAACTAGCTTACCCGCTATAACTGGCAAGATAAGCCTTCGCCAAAACGAAGGTAAAAGTAAGGATGCATTACTTTGAAATACTTTAATACTCTGTTAATGGGCGTTTTAATTTTAGGTGTTGGGATTGCTGAAGCACAAGTTGAGACCTCTTTGCCATCATTTAATCAAAGTGCCAAGAAGACTTTACCTGAGCACACCGTGCTTTCTGGAACCTTAGGATTGACTGACTATATAAAAGCGTCGAATACCGATGCTGGTGATAGATTTGGTCATCAAATTGCTATATCTGGCGAGGTTATGGTTATCGGGGCGCCGCGAGAAGACAGCGATGGTATCGGTGAAGATGGTAACCCTACTAGCAATAATGCTGAAGATTCTGGTGCTGTGTATGTCTTTCGGCGAGGCCAAGGAGGCTGGCAGCAAGAAGCCTTTCTGAAGTCATCAAATGTGGGCGCAGGTGATGAGTTTGGCACGAGTGTGGCGATTGAAGGTGATGTGATTGTTGTTGGCGCACAGTCAGAGGACAGCAGTACCAATGGTGTAAACACTATACCTAATGAATCAGCCACTGACTCGGGGGCAGTTTATGTGTTCAGACGAATCGACAACATATGGCAGGAAGAAGCCTATTTAAAAGCTTCTAATCCCGGAGCTGGTGATCGCTTTGGTGGTTTTGTCGATATTTCGGGCGACTCCATTGTTATCAGTGCCCGATTTGAAGATAGCAGCAGTAAGGGTATTAACTCGATACCTAACAACTCTGCAGCTCAGGCCGGTGCCGCTTATGTGTTTGTTCGAACGGAAAACGGTTGGGCCGAGGAGGCCTATGTAAAGGCGTCAAACTCTGATGCGGATGATCGATTTGGCCAAACGGTTTCCATTGATGGAGACACTATGGTGATTGGTGCACCGAGAGAAGATAGCGCCTCGGTTTCAATTAACGGGTCGCAAAGTAACTCAACGAGTGCAAGGGATGGTAACTATGGAGCGGCTTATGTGTTTGTCAGAGAAAATGGAACTTGGGTTCAGCAAGCCTTTCTGAAGGCTCCGAATGCAGACCGGGTTGATCAATTCGGGGTTTCTTCGGATGTGTCTGGAGATACAGTGGTAGTCGGGGCTTTTCTTGAAAATAGCTCAAGTACAGGTGTTAATGGTCCATTGTTTAATAATGAAGCTATAGACTCAGGGGCCTTGTATGTTTTTCAGAGAAATGATTCTGGCGTGTGGTTTTTTAGCGGTTATCTGAAGGCAGAAAATACGGGTGCTAATGATCAACTGGGTTTGTTCGTTGATATTGTTGGAAACACAATTGTGGCAGGTGCAAGGTTTGAAGATAGCCGCATGATATTGCCTGGAGGTATTGATGATAATGATATCTTGGATTCGGGTGCTGCTTATGTTTATCAGATAAATGATGACGATATTGATTTAGTTTCGTCATTAAAAGCCAGCCCGCTTGATATAGAAGATTCTTTCGGGTTTGGGGTTGCGCTTGGGGGCAATACTATCGCAGTTGGTGCGTTTTTTGAAGATAGCGATTCTAGGGGTATTAATGGCGATCGAAACAATAACAATGCCCCCGATGCTGGCGCAGTTTACCTCTTCAACAATGTAACGAGTTTCCATACTTTGGGTGGCATCGTAGTTGGTTTGGCCGACGGAAATGACGTTACTTTGATCAATAACGAAAGCGATACGATCAAAGTGGAGGATAACGGGCGTTTTCGTTTTCAAGGTCTATTTGCCGAAGGTGAAAGCTTTAGTGTGCGAGTTGCCGAAGAGGTACAACCTGAAAACCCACGCCAAGAATGTGTGGTAGAAAATGCTGAAGGTGTGATCAACGATACAAGTTTTAATCAGTTGTTGGTACGTTGTTCATTAAATAATCTTTCCATCAACGACAATATTAACTCTGTTAACGGCGCGGTGGTTTCGGTGCCGGTGCAGTTTGCGTCGGAGAATGGCGCATTCAGTGGTGTGGAGTTTTCTCTTGGATATGACAGTAATTGCTTGAATCCTGATGCCGACGGTGATGGTGAGTTAGATCATGTACGTTTTAATTTGCCTAGTGACTTTACCGGTACTGTCAGCTTCGACGCTCTGGATAATGGCTCAGAAATTGATGTGATTATCGCCGACTTCTCACTACCTTTCGCAGCGTTACCCACAGCCGAGTTATTTACTGTTGATTTCACTGTAGATTGCCCTGAAGCGCAATTGGGCACGCAAGTTGATACGCCAATTGCTTTTGATGTTGAAGACCCACCCAGCTTTGCGGGAATTGATGGTAATGCTGCAGAAGGAACCTTCGATAACGGTAATGTACGGGTTTGGGCTAGCTTTACAGGAGATTGTAATGCCTCGGGTGATGATAATGTGGAAATACCTGACCTTACCGGTTTAGTTCTTGAGATTGCCGACGGTGATGGTATGAATTTTATCGATGCACCTGAAGGTGAGTACTTTGGTAGTCCGCAAGGTTGTGATGCGAATGGTAATGAGGTGATTAATGTGGCTGACCTTAGCTGTATGTTAAATTTAGTGAGAGGTGATGTTTGTGATCCAATCTTCAACCCTGTCCGTGCAGCGGAGCCAGAGCTGCATATTACTACCAGATTTGAGAACGACATCGTTTGGCTGCAAAGCTATTTGTTCCTTCATGCGCACGATGTCGCCGCACTATCTTATGATTTGGTTCTAGATCCTTCGGTGTTTGATACTCGTTTAATCGATTTTGATCAAAATGGAATACCCGATCGCTTAGATTTAAGACATTTATCAACAGCGTTTAATTCAGTGTTATGGATAGAAGAAAGCAATACTTTACGGTTTATATTGTCGGGAGCTGAATTTAACCAGTCGGGTATAGAGAACCTTCCTTTTGTTGATGGCCTTCTGTTGGAAATCGGCATTCCACGTAATCAACTACCGCTGGATGGTTATCGTGTTGGCAATGCACCTCAACCTGTATTTGCCAATACCGCAGGTGCCGAGGTATTTGGTGTCACAACAATTGGCGATATTATTTTCCAAGATACTTTCGAATAACATAAATATTTGATATTGAATATATAAGCCCTCGATGCCAGTAGGTGTCGGGGGCTTTTTTATGAAGGGGTCGGGTCTATGTTTTATGCATTTTGAAGCTCAATGAATGATGGGAGTAGGATGGTTGAAAACATAATGCGAGGTAAGGACTTGCCGATGTTCAATCACAAAAAAAGACTAGGGGTCGGTCGCTGTGGAGGCGATAATTTAAGCACGATGATAAAACTCTGTATCAGCTTGTGCATCGTGATGGGGGTGATGCTCATAAGCAGTTCTGCAGCATGGGCAGCAGAACCAGACATTCCATTAAGCACCAGCGAATGGCAACAAATTAAAGCGCAGATTTTATGGACGGAGCAACTCGCTGATGGTTTTATAGATGACATGCCCGACAGTGATCAGCGTAGCGAATCCGGTACCGATACTAGTGTCAGCACTACTTTATTACAAAGCGATTATATAAAACCATTTAACACTGATGCCGCCGATAACTTTGGATTTACACTGGCGATATCGGGTAGCACCTTGGTTGTAGGATCACCTAATGAAGACAGTAATGGTTCAGGAGCTGATGGAAATTCTAGTAGCAATAATCTCAGCAACTCAGGTGCCGTTTATGTGTTTGAGCGTACCGAAAATGGCTGGATACAAGAAGCTTATTTGAAGGCATCGAACCCTGACGCTAATGATCAATTTGGTTTCGATGTAGATATTGATGGTGATCGCTTGGTAGTTGGTGCAACGGGTGAAGATGGTAGTGGCACAGGTGTTAACCCAATCAATAACAATGCCGCGAGCCGCTCGGGAGCGGCCTATATCTTTGTGCGCGAAGGCGGTGAGTGGATCGAGCAGGCCTATCTGAAAGCATTTAACACGAGTGCAAATGATCAGTTTGGTCATGCAGTAGCGATTTCATTAGACACGGTGGTGATCGGTGCTATTGCAGAAGATAACTCGGGTGGTGGTATTAATCCACCCGACAATAACTCAAGTGTGGATGTAGGTGCGGCCTATGTTTTTGTTGATAATAATGGCTCATGGTCACAGCAGGCCTACTTGAAGCCCACGAACCCTGATCGTAACGATAACTTTGGCTTTAGTGTGGCTGCTTCAGGTAACACGCTTATTGTTGGATCACCTAACGAAGATAGCAATAGTAATGTAATCAATGGTAGTCAGGGGAATTTAAGCGGCTCGATAAACCAAAATTTTGGTGCCGCCTATGTTTATCAGCGTAATGGTTCCCAGTGGGCACAACAAGCTTATTTAAAGGCACCCGTACCCACGTCTAACGATCAATATGGCCGTAGTGTAGCGATCTCAAATGATCTTATTGTAGTAGGTGCGCCATTTGAAGACAGTAATGCTGTGGGTGTTGGCGGTGATTTATTTAATGATATTGCTCGAGAATCAGGCGCGGCTTATGTCTACCAGCGTAATGGCAATGGCGACTGGCGCTATTTTGAGTTCTTAAAAGCCAGTAATACGGGTAGCTCAGATAACTTTGCCAATAGTGTTGATGTGATGAACAATTTTATCTTGGTAGGTGCCCACTTAGAGGATAGCAATAATAACACCACGGGCATGAATAACAATGATAGCCCCAGTGCAGGAGCAGCTTACCTTTATTTGCTCGATAACAATACGATAACCACCAATGCCTTTATCAAAGCACAAAATGCGCAAGGTACCGATGAGTTTGGCTCTGCGGTAGGGTTATCGAGTTTAGGGCTTGTGGTTTCAGCGCAAAATGAAGATAGCAGCACTAATGTTATCAATGGCGATCAAAATAACAACGATGCGTTATCGTCAGGGGCGGCCTATTTTTTCTCCCAAGGTAGCAGCTTCCATCCTGTGGGCGGAGTGATTCTAGGGCTTGTGGAGGGTAATTCAGTCACCTTGTTAAATAATGAGGGCGATGCTTTGGAGGTTGCTGAGAATGGCCGCTTCCGTTTTGCACCTTTATATGTAGATGGTGATGTTTACGCCGTGACGGTGGCCCCTGAAGGCCAGCCTACTTCACCACGCCAAGATTGCACCATTAGTAATGCCGAAGGAACTGTAAATGGCAATGCCATTGATAATATTATCGTGGACTGTAGCCTAAGAACCTTAGCTATTGCTAATGATGTCAATACGGTGGAAAGCGCGATAGTCAGCGTGCCGATCCAATTAGCGCCTGAGGGCCTAGCTTTAGCCGGTGTGTCGTTTGCCTTAGATTATGATCCTACTTGTATCAACCCTGACCGTGATGAGGACGGCCAGCTCGATAACCTGGTCTTTAATGTTTCAGATGATTTCACGACCACCGTGTTATTCGATCCCACGGATCTTGATGGAGAAATCTTTATTTCGATTGCTGATTTTTCGCCACCTTTTAGTACGCTAACAACGGCCGATGTGCTCATGGTGGATTTCTTTGTTGAGTGCCCGGCAGCTCGCCCCTTTTTCCGCACGAATATCCGCTTTGGCGATAACCCGCCACCCAGCTTCAGCAACTTAGTTGGCCAGGATGTGGAAGGCACTACCTCGCAGGGGAGTGTGCGCGTGTGGGATGGTATTAGCGGCGATT
>JAKSCJ010000358.1 GCA_022360675.1 Lysobacterales bacterium | reverse complement strand
GGGCCCGATGACGGTGAACGGCACCAATTACGACGCCATGATGCCCGGTATGGCGCATTTATCCGACGCCAATATCGCGGCAGTGGTGAGCTTCATTTCACAAGCCTGGAACGACAGCAACGCGGTCAGCGCCGAGCAAGTGACCCAAGTTCGCAATAACAAGTCTTAAACAGCGCCTTAACTTGAGCACATCAACATCTTCAACGGAAGCTACCGTTGATGATTCAGCGTGGTTATTGGCTGTAGATAAAGAGCGCTTAGCATTTATTGCCCATCCATCTGCTCAAAGCGTTAAATCATCGTCTTTTAATTTAAACAAATTGAAATAAAGCGATGCGAAAATGGCCGGCTGTCCGCTCTTCTCATTACAGCATTTTGCATACAATCACAGGGCAACATCGTCATGAAACGCAGTCTTATATTCCCCTTATTTGCGTTATTTTTGGGCCCAACGGCACAAGCCTTAGACGAGCGCCAAGCCGATCTCTGGCAACAAGACATTCTCGCTTATCAACGTCAGCTGAAGCAGCAGCACATTGATCTCTTCCATAATATTGAGGAAGAAGCGTTTGACGACGCTGTCGAAGATATTATCGATCAGCTCGACGAGCTCAATCGTGATCAAGTGCTTACCCAGCTAATGCAATTAACTCACCGTATAGGCGATGGCCATACTTCCATTCCCTTATGGAATCAAAGCCTGCATTACTTCCCCTTTGCCGTGCGCATTTTCGAGGGAAAAGCTTATATCACCCAAACCAGTGCAGATCACAGTCAGCTACTGGGCCATCAAATCATCAGCATTAATGATGTGCCTGTGGCTGAAGTTTTGGCGCAATTAAAAACGACAGCACCGTTTATTGAAAATTCCCAGTCTGCCGATATTCGCGCCGCGCAATATCTTCCCCGCTTCGAGGTTTTACATGGCTTAGGCATCTTGAATTCTCAAGACCAAGTGGCCTTTCAGTTTCACGATGGTCGTTTTCAATACCCTTACCGCTTAAGTGCACAAACAGAGGTAGACCTGGACCAGTCTTTAAGCTTTCGGCAAAACCAACGTTTCGAAAAAAGCGTGGTTGCCAACGATAATTTTTGGCTCGGTAGTCATAACCAAGGCGAAACCGCCTATCTTTACTTTCGCCGTTATATTTCCAGCAACGAGATGTTCGAGTTTGCAGGCAAAGCTTTAGCCTATTTACAAGAACATCGATCACGCCAGCTGATTATCGATTTACGCGAAAACTATGGCGGGGATTTTTTTGCTGGACTCATCTTGGCGCAGCAGTTGGTATTGGCCGATGGCATTGATTGGCGACACGGTGTGTATGTACTGACTGATGCGGGCACCTTCTCGGCGGCCATGAGCAACGCGGCTCAGTTCAGTCAAATTCTTAACGCTAAACGTGTGGGCCAAGCCACCGGTGCCAAGCCCAGCGGTTACCAAGACATGGGGCAATTTACTTTGCCGCATTCAGAATTGATTGTGACTTACTCCAAACGCTTTTATCGTTTCAGCGACACCATGCCTAGCGCGCTGTTTCCCGATGTGGGTATCGAGACCAAGCTTGAACATTATCTACAGCAGCAAGACCCGGTTCTAGCCTGGGTCTTCAACGATATTCAACAACAGGCATCGAGCAACAACGAATAAACAACTTGATATCCAGGCTTAGCAGTCGCATTGTGGCTGCTAAGCGCACTTATTGGATAAGCCCATGATCGCCGATCGCAACAAACAAGCAAACGAAGCCATGAACGATGATATTTTGCTTTCTTATGAAGAGCCGGTGTACGAACACATTGGCCCTGAATTGAGTGATGAATCACTGAGCGAGCTGCGATCTTTATGCAGCATCAAGCAAAGCTCAAACCAAGCTAATGAAGCGCAAAACCTACAGCACTTACTGGCTTGCTATGCAAAGCTTGCCACAAGCCTGTATCGGCTTGAGCAAGATCATCACTCGGGCCAAGAAATCCATATTGAAAACGGCGAGATCTTCGAGCATTTTAGTCGTACTTATGCCCAGCCCTTAGTGCAAGCGCAAGTGGCCCAGTATTTTTATCTGTACTTGCAAAGCCAATTACAGCAGATGAAAAATGAAACCCGCCTAGGCACGTTGATTCTACGTTTTGATGAAGCGTTTTATTTGTTCTCGGCCTTAGATGAATTACTACAAGACACCGATTGCAATCAATACTTTGATCAGGCTTTTCATTCGCAAGCAAGCTTTTTGGAATGGAAGGATTTTATCGTCACCATCGCACAGCAATCCCAACTAGCTTAACTGCGCTCGCAACTGCGCTAAGCGTTCCACCGTACCCACATCACACCAAGCACCGCGATAATGTTCGGCGGTGACACTGCCCGCCTGTGCCGCCGCACGTAACATGGGTGCTAACGAGAAAGCACCGGCTTGGCAGCCTTTAAAAAAGTTCGGATGATAAACGCCCACGCCTGCATAGGTGAGCGCATTTGCGCTATGCGGCGCTAAACGCAGCCCAGCTAAAGTGAAATCGCCAGTGCGATGATGGGCCGGGTTATCCACCAATAAAACGTGTGCGCTAGTGGTTTTAATTTGGCGTAAACGATGCCATGGGTAATCGCACCAGACATCGCCGTTAATCACCAAAAACTGCCCTTTACCTAATAAGGGTAAAGCCTTCAAAACACCGCCGCCGGTTTCTAGTGCCTGATCCCCTTCATCGGAATATTCAATATGAATACCGAAGCCGCTACCATCACCCAGCACGCTATGAATTTGCTCAGCCAAATAACTGGTATTAATGACCACCTCACGAAAACCCGCGTGCACTAAGCGTTCTAGATGATGAGCAATTAATGGCTTACCCGCCACCTCGATCAGTGGTTTGGGTGTGTTGTCGGTCAGTGGACGCATGCGTTCGCCGCGCCCTGCGGCCAGAATCATCGCTTTCATAGTGTTTTCAAGTAAAGCTTAAGTGTTGTAGCTGCGCTGTTGTTGCGATTATTACGCAATGGCTTACGCTGCGCTTTCGTTAACCTTAGTGAGATCGCGACCATCGGTTAATTCATGCAACCAGCGACCAAAGTTCAGCGTGGCACCATAGCGCGAACAGACCTCAAGCACATAATCTAAGACCAAAGGCAGATCGTTTAGATAACCGGATTTACCATCGCGATACCACAAACGACAAAAGATCCCCAGCACCTTCAGATGGCGTTGCAGTCCCATGAAATCGAACCAACGCCTGAACGTGTGGAGATTACAATCCACCATTCCGGCTTGCAGGCAACGTTGATGATAACGACTCATCCAGGCCTGTACTTGCTCTGGCTGCCAGCGGATATAGCAATCTTTGAGTAAAGAGACTAAGTCGTAAGTGATGGGTCCGTGGACTGCATCTTGAAAATCGATAATACCCGGCCCGCCATGGCCATTATTGGCGTCGCCCAGCAAAATATTACGGCTGTGGTAATCACGATGCACAAACACTTTGGGTTGTTGCAATGCCTGATTAATACTGACCGTAAAGACACTTTCGATTTCATCCCACTCAGAGCAGGTGGGCTGGTAACCCAGATGTGTCGATAAAAACCATTTAGGAAATAGCTCCAGCTCGGCCACTAAGCGTGCCTCGCTATAGCTGGGTAAATCGTCGCTGGGCGTGTCTTGTTGCATTTGAAACAAGGCATCCAAACTGGGGCGATACAAAGTATCGACCTGAGCAGGCTTACCTTCGACCTGGCGCAAAGCGGTTAGGAGCCAGCGGTTACCCAGATCTTCCATCAAGATCAAACCCAGTTGCTCATCGCTGGCGTGAATTTCCGGCGTATGAAGCCCCGCACTGCGTAAACGTTGCGCAATCGCCAACCAAGGTTTTATATCTTCACGGTCGGGTGGTGCATCCATCAAGATTAAGTGTTTGATGTTAGCGCCCTGCTGTGGGCTGCAATGCACACGAAAGTAACGCCGAAAGCTGGCATCGGCTGAGGCCACTTCAAGATGCCACAATCCCTGGCCCAGAGTTTTATCCAGCCACTGTTCGATAACGGTTTGGCGAACATCCACAGGATTTGGCATAGCGAGACCCATATTCATAATTTCACCGAGGCATAGTCGGCCAGACGCGAGCGTTCGCCCCGGCGCAAAGTGATATGTGCGCTGTGTTCCCAGGTTTTAAAGCGATCCACCACAAAGGTTAGACCCGAGGTGGTTTCTGTGAGGTATGGCGTGTCGATTTGTTCCACATTACCTAAGCACACAATCTTAGTGCCCGGCCCAGCTCGCGTAATGAGGGTTTTCATTTGTTTTGAAGTGAGGTTTTGCGCCTCGTCGATAATTAAATATCGATTCAAAAACGTGCGTCCACGCATGAAATTCAGCGCGCGCACTTTAATGCGACTGGTGAGCAGGTCATTCGTGGCTGCCCGCGCCCACTCACTGCCATCGTTAGGATTGGCTAACACTTCCAGGTTATCGGTCAGTGCGCCCATCCACGGTGTCATTTTTTCTTCTTCAGTGCCGGGTAAGAAGCCAATATCCTCGCCCACCGGCACCGTGGCACGCGTCATGATGATTTCTTTATAAATGGGTTGATCCATGGTTTGCGCCAAACCCGCAGCCAGGGTCAACAAGGTTTTGCCGGTGCCCGCGGTGCCCAATAGCGTGACAAAATCCACCTCGGGATCTAGCAACAGATTCAGCGCAAAATTTTGTTCGCGATTACGCGCGGTAATACCCCACACTGAGTGATGCTCGGCGCTGTGGTCGTCGACTAAGCGGAATACCACATGTTGATCGTCCACTTCCTTCACTAAGGCCAGCGTACCGCCATCGCCGATGGCTAAGCACTGATTGGGATACCACTCATCACCCGCCACGCGCGGGCAGCGATACCAAGTACGGCCGTGCTCTGTCCATGACTCTTCAGCCGGATAACGCGTCCAGAAATCATCGCTTTGCAACGACATGCCGGAGTACAGCAGGCTCAAGTCGTCTAGTGCGCGGTCGTTGAAGTAGTCTTCTGCGGGCAGTTGCTGAATCGCCGCCTTGAGGCGTAAATTGATGTCTTTCGATACCAACACCACTTCGCGGTCTTGGCGTTGCTCGCGCAGGTAGCGCACCGTGCGCAAGATACGGTTATCGGCAAAATGCAAATCGCCCAAGCCATTGCTGTTTTCCGGCATAGCCTTGGTTTGAAAATACAAGCGACCGGTGCCCACCGCCAGCTCAATGCCTTCGGGTAGTCGCAAAGCCAGACCTTCGTCCAGATCCACCGCGCTGCTTTGCATCATCTCGCTTAAAAAGCGACTCACCTGGCGCACATTTCGCGCCACTTCGGAATAACCTTTTTTGGCAGCGTCTAATTCTTCGAGCACGGCCATGGGCAGATAGATATCGTGCTCTTCAAAACGAAATAACGCAGTGGGATCGTGCATCAGGACGTTGGTGTCCAACACGTAGAGGCGTTTTGTTTTATTCATGATTTTTGGCAGCAAGGTGCGAGACACACTGCCAGCAGCGTGTCGTTGAAAGACGTGGTGTTAATGCCAACCGACAGAAGCAAAGGCCGCGTCAGCCTAAAGCTCGCGTACCGCCGCCAATACGGCATCAACATGGCCAGGAACCCGTACCTTGCGCCATTCTTGTCGCAATACACCTTTTTCGTCGATCAAAAAGGTGCTGCGCTCAATGCCGCGCACCACTTTTCCGTACATGTTTTTATCTTTAATGACATCAAATGCCTGACACAGGGTTTCGTCGCCATCGCTGAGCAGCTCAAACGGGAATTCCTGCTTTGCTTTAAAGTTTTCGTGGGCGCGTAAAGAATCGCGGGACACACCGAGAATTTCCGTATTCAAGGCTTGAAACTCGGCATATTGATCGCGGAAATCCTGCCCTTCACGGGTACAACCCGGAGTGGAATCCCGCGGATAG
Source organism: Lysobacterales bacterium (assembly GCA_022360675.1). Lineage (GTDB taxonomy): Bacteria > Pseudomonadota > Gammaproteobacteria > Xanthomonadales > Wenzhouxiangellaceae > JAKSCJ01. The sequence continues at coordinate 10,412 of JAKSCJ010000358.1, read as the reverse complement.
AAATACAGCACCACACGGCGACCTTGTAGATCAGCCAAAGCAATGGTTTGATCGCCAGTGGCGGGGAGAGAGAAATCGGGAGCACTTTGATTGACTTCTACCATCAACTGTTTCCATCCTGTTTGTGACTGCCTAATGAGAAAAGCGCCTACACGGGCCACTGTGCACAGTGTGTGCAACTACTGACACCATGATACTGTATTTTTGTACAGCACAAGTAATTGGCGCCAGTGACCGTCCGGCCTATCAACAGCCAAACGCGAATGAGCACACAATATTTCTACACAGTATTTATTGAAGACAGCAGCACACATTATAAAGGCTTGATCGCTAATACCGTGCTAAACATAAAAATTACACAAGCATCTTTCGGGCATGCTAAATTCTTGTTGTCCACCGATGCCTGCTTCGCATCGGCCTCAGAGCAACGAGTGGCACGGTAACAAGCGTTAACATGGCTATGTTTGTACGAGCGTTCAACACATGTATGGCAACCGTGGTAAACGATTGCCAAGCGCGAATCTGCGCGCGATACTTGTCATCATCATGAGCCGCAAGTAGTATGCGGCCAGACTTACCATTCCGGAACCTTATGTTTCAAGGCAGCATCGCCGCATTAATTACCCCAATGGACGCCCAAGGCGAGCTGGATGTAGCCAGCTGGCGTCAATTGTTAAGGTGGCATTTAGCTCAAGGCAGCAATGGTATTGTGGTCGCGGGCACCACCGGTGAGTCGGCTACTCTGGAAGATCACGAGTTCGCGCAGCTACTTAGCATTGCGCTGGAGGAGCTGAAAGGAAAAATTCCCGTGCTCGCAGGAACTGGCACTAATGCCACCCGCAGCAGTGTGGAACGTACTCGCCAAGCTGAAGCTTTGGGTGCTGATGGCGCGTTAATCGTAACACCGTACTATAATCGTCCTAGCCAGGAAGGTTTGGCTGCGCATTATCGGCACATTGCCAACGCTGTCGAACTGCCCATTGTGCTTTACAATGTGCCTTTACGCACTGGCGTGGATCTACACCCCAAGACCGTTGCGGAGCTGGCCCAAATTGAGCACATCGTGGCTTTAAAAGAGGCTTACGCCAGCCCCGAGCGTTTACCACAACTGCAATCCCTGGTTTCAGATGACTTCATCATCCTCAGCGGTGACGATGAAAGCTGTGCCAACACCATCGCCCAAGGTGCCGATGGCGTAATTTCAGTGGTGGCCAACGCGGCGCCGGCAGCAATGGCACAATTGGCTGAAACGGCACGGGCAGCGTTTCGGCATGACAACACAGCAAGCAACCAGGCAGCACCAGATTACGCCACTTTAAACCGCCAGCTTAAGCCTCTATACGCATTGGCAGCATTGGGCGGCAATCCAACAGGGATCAAATGGTGCCTGTGGCAATCTCAACGAATACAGCGAGGTATCCGTCTGCCACTAACCTGGTTACATCCAGATCTAGAGTCCACCGCACAGGCGCTCTATCGGGATGTAACACCATTAGTGACGCGATAACGGAGCGAGACACTTGTTACAGAAGATTTTTCTCGGACTTTTCATCGCCCTGGTCTTAACGGCCTGCGGCAGCGGTAAAGAACTGTACATGGAAAGTCGCGAAAGCAAACCACTGGAAGTGCCTAACGATTTGGATATGCCCAATCGCGATGGTGCATTGTTTATTCCAGGTCGTTACGCACCGGAATTGGCTGGCCGAGCACAAGCGCGTCCGCCTCTGGTACTCAGCAGTGAGGAAGCAGAACTTGCCAACACCAACATTCGTTATGGTGATGGCGCTTTGTACTTACTGGTGGAAGACGAACCTGCCAGCGTGTGGCGTCGTTTAGGTTTCACCCTAAACCGCGCAGGCATGACGGTTAACGTGCGCGAGCAAGATCAACAGCGTTACCGCTTCAGCTATGTGCAACCGCCGTTGTTGTACACCGATCGCAGTTTTTGGGACACCATCTTCTTTTGGCGCAATTCCGATCCCATCGACTACTCCGGCAGCTACCAAGTGGAGTTAAAGGGTGACGACAACAATCCCGATAACACCCGTGTGTATCTCTACGATGCAGATCTTCGCCCGGCCGACCCCGAAGCTTCCGATCACCTATTAGGTATCATCCAAAAACGCCTGGGTTAATCGCACACTGAACCCATATACGAAAAAAGGCAGGTTTTTTTAACCCTGCCTTTTTTCTTGCCTAAAGCAGCAGCTTAAAAGCAATAACAACGACAACCGTTGAACAATAACCGTTGTTATAGAGATTTTTCAGTGATGATCGTTGCGGCAGTGCGTGTCATCTTAAATAAAGAAGCACGACAAACCCGGCCACTGACTATGGCTCGTTAATATTCCACGTCAATACTCAATGGGTCGGAACAAACGTCAACAACTGCCACATTTCCGCAGAAAACAGCCAATGCAAGGCCAAAGCAGGTGACAAGCCAGTCAATTTACCGCTGTAATATAGGCAGGTGGGTGATCACAGCAGGTATGCTGTGACATAGCTCATGAAGCACGGAGCTTGGTTTAAGCTCCGCACAGAGAATGCGCATCAACAGATGTTGCTGCAAACGCTGGTTTCTTCGTTTAAATCCAACCAAGAAACCATACGCAAGGATTGCGAATTAGCGCTCTAAATACTGCAATTTATCGGTTTTGCCATCCCATTCGGCAGCATCGGGCGCGGGATCTTGACGCTTGGTAATTACCGGCCATATGCGCGATAATTCCTCGTTCAGCGGCAAATACTCCTCTTGCCCGGACGGCACATCGTCCTCGGGGAAGATCGCCTGGGCTGGGCATTCGGGTTCGCATAAGGTGCAATCGATACATTCTTCGGGATCGATCACAAGGAAGTTTGGACCTTCATGGAAACAGTCCACAGGACAAACTTCCACACAATCCGTGTATTTACACTTGATGCAATTTTCAGTAACGACGAAGGTCATGATGATGCTGAATAACGTTGGAAACCCTAAGGTAATTGGCGTCGGCGCTCCCAGTACGCGATACGCTCAAATGGTGCCAGCCTACCCCGGCCCAGCATTCGAGTTGAGAGCACATGCAAACGAATAGTGTACGATAATACGTACGTTTAAGAAATCTTCTTGTGAAACCTTTTGGCGCGGTCTCCGTAGTCCATGAACAAAAGAAATACAAACATTTGAATCAGGAACTACGCATCATTCCGGAAACGGAGCATGGCATTAACAATGAACAAGTGTGCCAACATGCTCTATGGGTCATCCAGCGTCTGCGGGAAGCTGGATACGATGCCTATTTGGTTGGCGGTGGTGTGCGCGACTTACTGATGGCGCGTAACCCCAAAGACTTTGATATCGCCACCAGCGCCCATCCGGAAGAAGTCAAAGCCCTATTTGCCCGTAGCCGACTCATTGGCCGTCGTTTTCGCTTGGTCCATGTGTACTTTGGTCGCTATGTCATTGAAGTTGCCACTTTTCGTGGCCACGGCGATGGCACCAATGGCGAGCGCCATGTCGAAGGTGGTCGTATTGTGCGCGATAACGTTTTCGGCAGCGAAGAAGAAGACGCTCTGCGCCGCGATTTCACCATCAACGCGTTGATGTACGATCCGCAAAACCGCACAGTGCGCGATTACACCGGCGGTTATCGCGATTTACGCGACGGTATCTTACGCATGATTGGCGATCCCGAAACCCGCTACCGCGAAGACCCAGTACGCATGATTCGTGCCGTACGTTTTTGCTCGTCGCGCGCGTTAACCATGGACGCCACCACCGAGCAACCTATCAGCAAGCTGGCGCATCTCTTGCGCGACGTTTCACCAGCGCGATTGTTCGAAGAGGTGTGCAAAGTCTTTTTATCCGGCTTTGGCAGCAATGCACTACCGTTGATGGCGCAATACGGTTTATTTCAAGAACTATTTCCTTACACCCTAGAACAAGATGCCCAAGGCGACTGGCACGGCGACACCGTCTTAAGCCAAGCCTTGAGCAATACCGATCTACGCGTGGCTCAAGATAAACCCGTTACGCCGGGATTCTTGATGGCCGCCATGCTGTGGCGTCCGTTGCAGCAACAAATTCTGGCCTTAGAAGCCGAAGGTCTCACCGGCATGGACGCGGTATCCGAAGCCATTGATGCGGTGCTGGAAGAACAGGTTCGCCTGGTAGCCATTCCACGCCGCTACACCGCCATTGCGCGCGAAATTTGGTTGATGCAACCGCGTTTTCGGCGCATGCGCGGCAAACGGGTTTTACGCTTACTGGGAGAACGCCGTTTTCGTGCCGCTTACGACTTTCTATTACTGCGTGCGCTCGAAAGCCCAGAATTACAACCGGTGGCTCAATGGTGGACCGAGATTCAAGAAAAATCACCCCAAGAGCAAGAGCAACAAGCACTCGCCACTGCGCCGGTGAATCGCGGTGCCCGTCGTAAACGCCGCCGCCGCCCCCGTCGTAAAACCAACGAAGAAGCGTAAAAAAGCTTCTGCGCTGCTAGTGCGAGTTTAATCGGTTAAAACACATCATGAATCAATTGGTTTATTTGGGCCTGGGTGGCAATCAGGGTGATGTGCGCGATAGCCTGGAGCGAACTCTGGGCGCTTTATTGACCTTACCTCACAGCCAGGTTTTGCGTTGGTCCAAACCCTGGCATACACCACCTTGGGGCGAAACCAGCCAAGCACCTTTTTTAAATGCTGCGGTTTGTCTCAGCACCGGGCTTGCTCCAGTGCCGCTGTTACAACGGTTATTGCAGATCGAACGCGATCTTGGGCGTGTACGTGATGGCCAACGCTGGGGCCCACGTCTAATCGACACCGATCTGCTGCTGTACGGACAACGCACCATTCGCCACCCTAAGCTGCAAGTACCGCATCCCTACATGCATCAACGCGCTTTTGTGTTGTGCCCACTGTTGGAATTAGTTGATTCTCTTAACATTCCGGGCCAAGGCGATGCTCATCAATGCTTGCAAGCATTAGATTGCAGCGGTCACAATGCGGCCGACTTTGAATTAGTACCCAAAAAACGCTAGCGCAACCTTCACCACAGGACGAGCACACCGATGACGCAACGACCCACGGTAACCGTGAGCACGCTACAAGCGAAAAAGCAGGCGCAAGAAAAAATCACCATGCTCACCGCCTACGACGCCAGTTTTGCCGCTTTAATGGATAAAGCAGGCATCGATTGCATCTTAGTCGGCGACTCTCTGGGAAATGTGATCCACGGTGCCGCCTCCACATTGGGTGTGAGTGTGGATGATGTGGTTTACCACTGCCGCTGTGTGGCCAGTGCCATTAACGGCCCCTTGTTGGTTGCCGATATGCCTTTCATGAGTTATCACGATCGCAGCACCACCGCGCACAATGCCCATCGCCTGATTGCCGAAGGTGGGGCCAGCATGGTGAAACTGGAGGGTGGCGGCGAAGAACGCGCCGATACCATTCATCACCTGTGCGCCCAAGGCATGGCTGTATGTGGTCACCTCGGTTTAACACCACAGTGGGTACACCGCTTTGGCGGCTTTAAAGTTCAAGGTCGCAGCGAACAAGCCGCCCAGCAAATTGAAACCGAAGCCCATCAACTAGCAGCCGCCGGCATTCAATTATTGGTGTTAGAGGGTGTTCCTGCACCGCTGGCGCAGCGGATCAGCGAACTAATCGATGTGCCAGTAATCGGCATCGGTGCCGGGGTTAATGTGGATGGCCAGGTATTGGTACTGCACGATATGCTGGGCATGAATCCGCGCCCGGCACGCTTTGTACGCGATTTCCTCGCCACCGGCGGCAGCATCGAGCAAGCGTTTGTCCACTACATCGAAGCAGTGCGCGATGGCAGTTTCCCCGCCGCTGCAGAGACCTACCAACAGTAAACGCTTCCCGATCTTGCCCGAAAATAGCGATTACTTTGAAGTAAGCCATTCATTGCGAGCCAAAGCTATGAGCACCGATCACTCCATCTTACTGTTACAACAACGCCCCCAATTGTGGGCACAAGTTCGGCAATGGCGCCAACAAGGTCTGCGCATTGGTTTGGTGCCCACCATGGGTAACTTGCACCAAGGCCATCTCAGCTTGGTGGAACAAGCACAGCGCCATAGTGATCGGGTGATCGTCAGCATTTTTGTGAACCCCACCCAATTTGGCCCCAGCGAAGATTTTGCGCTCTACCCGCGCACCTTAGAGCGCGATATCGAACAACTTAAAGCTTTCCAGGTCGATGCGGTCTTCGCACCCAGCCCCGATGAGGTCTATCCCCACGGGCACGACCAAACCATGTTGCTACAGGCACCTTTGAAGTTGGGCGATACCTTGTGCGGGCTTTCCCGCCCCGGCCATTTCGATGGCGTGGTTACGGTGGTGAGCCGTTTATTTAATATGATTCAACCCGATGTGGCCGTATTTGGTGAAAAAGACTACCAACAGCTACTCATTATTGAATACATGAACCGTGAGTTGGGTTATCCCTTAGAAATCTTACGTGCGCCCACCATGCGTGAAAGCAGCGGACTGGCCATGAGTTCGCGGAATCAATATCTCAGCGATGAACAACGCCGCCAGGCCACCGCCATTCATCAGCAATTAAGTTGGTGTGTGGAACAATTAGAACGTGGTCAATTCGTCACAAAGGCTGATTACAATGCGCTGGAAGCCCAAGCCACAAAGGCTTTGGCCGAGGCAGGTTTAGCGCCCGAATATTTTACGATTCGCCGCGCCGATAACCTGCACAGCTTTGACGACTTACCCGCTGGCAGCCAACTCGATGTAGGCCAGCCGTTAGCTTTACGTGTATTGGCGGCTGCTCGCATGGGCGAAACCCGCTTGATCGACAATCTGCCTGCTCAACTCGTGCAAAGTAAACCGGCGTAATACGACCGCTGGGCCGATCACCAGGTATCGCTTCGATGAGACCAAAAGTGTTGCAAAAAGCCGACACTTAAGCCAACAACGAGCAACACGCGAGAAGCTTAGCGCTAAATTTAAGCGAGGTTAAGGTCGACACCACACTCAGAAATTATTGCTAAATGCGCTATTTTTGGGTGATTATCAACCATTGCCACAGCTATCGAAGGTCGATTGGTGAAAAAGTCATCCTCCACGCACAAGCGTGGCATCGACGCGACGACTGTTGCAAAAAAGTCTGATCAGACTTGGCACGGAGATCAAACAGTGGTAGGATTGATCACAACCTTGGTAAAACTACAATGTGTTTACAAGGTCGCAGGGCGCGTACTCAGGGTACATCACTCCACTATCTGCCTCTTCTCCCGGCCCGGAGGAGAGGCTTTTTTTTTAAACAAAACAAAAGCTTGCGCCCATCCCACCTCTCCGATTTCGCAGCATTTGGCCCACCCTGACCAAGGCGGCACTCCATGAATCAGCATACACATTCAGCGCATTCGTCCCTGCTTAGTCAGCTGTTGCAAGAATGCAACAAGCAGTCAGCAAACATCGCTCAACTGCTGACGGTACCGGCGCGTAATCAACAGCTGATTCATCACTACCTGGGTCTGCGCTTCGACGCAACGCGCACTAATATCACCAGCCACGGCCAAAAGCTCCTGACCCAACTCGCTCAAGAACGCACATTGCCTCAGGCAGTGAAGGCTTTATTTAATGGCGTATTGGTGAATCAATCGGAGCAACGCCCCGCCTTGCATATGGCATTGCGTGCTGATGATCCGGCAGCTTTGCTAGCCAGCGATGAAGCTCGAGCAGTACAAGCCGCCCGCGACACCATGCTGGACTGGGCCGGCGATTTTAATGCAGGCCATTTGCCCGGACGCACAGAGCGCCGCATCACCGACATTATTCATATCGGCATTGGTGGTTCCGATTTGGGATCGCGCATGCTGGCCAAAGCATTACCTGACCGCGGTTGCAAACCTCGTCTGCACTTTATTTCGGCACCCGACCCTTATTTGTGGCAGCACATCGTGCAACAAGCCCAAGCCGATACCACAGCGGTGATTATCACTACCAAGAGTTTTGGCACACCCGAAACCCTAGCCTTAGCCGAGGTGGCCAGGGATTGGATTGGCGACCATTATCGCGACCGCTTTTTTGCCGTGACCGCAGCACCACAAGCCGCAAGCCCATTAGTTCCCACCGAGCATATTTTGCCCATGTGGGATTGGATTGGTGGGCGATTCTCGGTGTGGTCTTGTGCCGGCATTATGGGTGCCATTGCCATAGGTCCCGAGGCTTTCCGTCAATTATTAGCGGGCGCAGCGGCCATGGATCAACATTTTCTACAGCAAGATGTGGGCGAAAACTTACCGATCTTGATGGCGCTCTACGACTACTGGCATCACAGTGTTCAGAATTACCCGGTGCGCGGCGTGTTTGTTTACGACCAGCGCCTGCAACTGGTGCCCGATTGGCTGCGCCAATTAGAAATGGAAAGCCTGGGTAAAAAGATTCAGCAAGACGGCACTCCGGTTGGGCAAGCCACCGCACCCATGCTAGTGGGTGGCAGTGGGCCCGACGCACAGCATTCTATATTCCAAGCCTTGCATCAAGGCACACGCCCCTGGCCTGCTGAAATGATCACGGTAGCCGCCCACGATGCACCGCAAGAAAAGCTGCAACGTTTACAGTGGGCTTCAATGCTGGCCCAGGCTCAAGCCTTAACCCATGGTGTGGCCTACCCCGATCACCCCGAGCGTCAATTACCCGGTCAGCGCCCCGTGCTCACTTGGGCGCTGGACGATCTTCAAGCCTCAACCCTAGGGTCATGGTTGGCCGCCTACGAGCATAAAGTTTATGCCTTAGCTTGTTTGTGGGGCATTAATGCGTTCGACCAATGGGGAGTGGAAGAAGGCAAACGTTTAACCCGCCTTCTCATGCATAGCACTGAGCAACAAGAAGATACCTTCGATGCCAGTACGAAGGCGTGGCTCGATGTCTTAAAGTGGTAAAGACAGTACACTGTTGCCTCGTTCGACTGCAGGCAGCCATGCGCCACTATGAATTACTCACCGAAGTACCGCCCTCACGCCACCGCGCCCAGCGGTCGCTTGGTTCACCTGGAATATCAATCCAGCGTTCTTGCCGATAACCCCTGGCAAGACTCCAGCTTGCGTCAAGTCAGTGTTTACTTACCGCCCAACTACGATGCTAACGGCGCAGCGTATCCGGTGCTATGGGATTTAGCGGCATACACCAACGCGGGTCCTGGCCACATCAACTGGAAAAACCACGGTGAGAACGTGGCGCAGCGCATTGATCGCCTGATTCGCGAAGAAAAAATGCCCGCCGCCTTATGTGTCTTCCCCGACTGCTACACCAGCCTAGGCGGCAATCAGTATGTGAATTCTCCGGCAGTGGGGCGCTATGCCGATTACTTAGTCGATGAGCTGGTGCCGCTGATTGATCGCGAGTTCAACACCATTGCCGAGGCGCGCGGTCGCAGTTTGTTTGGTAAGTCTTCGGGGGGGTACGGTGCGCTTTATCTGGCCTGCCATTTCCCGGGTGTTTGGGGAGCAGTGGCAGCGCATGCTCCCGATGTGGGTTTCGATCGGGTGTATTTCCCCGACTTCCCCAAAACTTGCAGTGTTTTGGCACCGTTTAAAGATGATTTTCGCGATTTCATTCGTGCCTTTTGGGGTCGGAAACAACCTAAAGGCCACGAGTTCCACGCCATGATGGTGTTGTGCTTAGCCGCCACTTACGACCCTAATCTCGAAGCGCCCGATCAGATCCAGCTACCTTTTTCGTTAGACACCTGCGAGCTGGATACCGAGGCTTGGGCACGTTGGCTACGCTTTGACCCGCTGCAAATGATTCACCAACACACAAACGCTTTCAAACAGCTCAATCGCTTTTGGTTAGACGTGGGTAACCGTGATCAATACAACATTCAGTTTGGTTCGCGCCAACTGTCGCGTGAGCTGCATCAATTGGGCATGGAACATCACTTTGAAGAGTTCGATGGCACCCATTCAGGCATCGATTGGCGCTTAGATCACTCACTACCCTGGTTGCTGAACCAAGACTAAACGCCAGACCTGTATCTTAGAAGGCCGTAGCGGGTAGCAGTAAATACCCGTTACGGTTATCAGTGAAAGGTTGATACTCGCTTGCAAATCAGCATCTAAGCCATAGAATGGCTGTATTACTGATCAATAAAATATCTGATCAACAGCGGTAACGAATCTCGGTATTCCAGGGCACTCACAGTGAAAACTGAACAGTGAAAACCGGGCAACGAATACCAAGCAATCAAAACCCAGTGCATCACCTTAGCGATTACGCAATATTGCGTAGTCATCTTTGATTGATGGCGTTTGCCATTGCGGGCCTGCATTATGAATACACAGCAGATCATGTCTTTCGTGAAGATTGCACAAGAGCTGAATCAGTCTAATCACGTGGCCTTAAAAGGCTTGTTGCACAGCAATAACGATGCGCAGATTGGCCCCGCC
>JAKSCJ010000060.1 GCA_022360675.1 Lysobacterales bacterium | reverse complement strand
CGCCTTCAGCGGGGAAATAGCGTTGATTAAAGCGGTACAAGGTGAAGCCGGCCAAGCCGTCTAAGTTAGTGCCCGAAGCCGAGTTTTGATCGATACAATCGCGATTAAAACCACAGAAGTTTTGATCAAACGCCGGCGCAGCCACACTGGCCACTTGATTCAAGCTGGAGTTGTTTGGATTGTTGAAATCCACACAAGCCTGCCAGAAACGGAAACGGTCAGCACCGGGTAATCCAAAGGCCGCCGTATCGGTGGCATGAATCAAGGTGTTACAACTACCAGCGGGAGGCAGATCGTTACCTTCCAAATGACCCACTTGAACACCAAACTCCAGAGCTTCACCACTATCTACATTGCTGAACTGAATGAAGCCTGCATTGGTGTCGCCGGCCAACATCGCATTACGGTCGAACACAGTGAGGTTCACACCAGCAAAGCTCAGCTGGGCACCAGCGAATTCGTGGGTAGTCATGTAGTAGCCATCGGGCCACACACTGATTTTTGGATAATCATTAAAAGCGTTGGGGCTAACAACAAAATCGTACAAAGTGTACGGTCCCAGCGGATCTTCACCATCTGAGATCGCCACACATTGGTGACCATCGTTAACACTGGTTCCGGTGAACTGGCTGAACAACCAACGACCAGCTAAGTGATCGTATAAAACGATAGGGTCGCCAGCATTTTGGGTTTCACAAACACCGCCAAAACCCTGCCAGAACAAGTTTCCTGGGAACGGGCCTGCCACGGTATTGCCCGTATTTTTATCTAGCACCACCCAACCTAAGTTCACGTATTGAACATAGTGATTCAGACCCACATCGCCATTGGTATCGGGCGGCGTTACACGGCCACCAACCACCGCAGCGTTATCGTCACTGGAGTAACCTTCAGCGCTGATGAGTGCTGCTGGTGCATTAAAAGCCGGGCTGAAGCTATTTAGCAAACGTTGATCGGTGGCGCTGTTATCGTTCACGTTAAAACGGTTTTGTTGTTGCAGTCGATCAGGAATTTGAAGTGGATTAATTGCACCTGAACTTGTGGCCGCAGGCTTCCGTTCTTCGTAAAATTGCTGTAAATCTGCCAGCTTTCCACTGCGCCCCGAGCGTACCGCCTTTACCGCCGTACGATCTGCAACAGCACTGACATCGCTATCATTAAATTGAGCGCTTAATGGTTCGCTCAAAAACATCATCGAAACCGCAGCAAGTACTGCTTTGGTTACTGTTCTTCTCACCATGGTGGTACTCCCCTATACACCGATTGGCTTATCCATCGATATCAAAAGTATCAACAGCACAACACGACCCTCTATCCCAAACTTGGGCGTGTTCTGCTCGCTATGTTGAGGTGACTGTGGATACGGTTAGCAACGATCTACCCTTGCCTCAGATCAAATCGCCACCGTGCGCAACATCCACAATGTAGTGTCACCCAACAATTTTGAAGCTAGCAGGAGCCCGTTCATCACAGCAAACGCCAATACCCAGGGGAACATCGACAACGTGCTTAAAGGCACTACTTAGTCATGCCTATTTATCGATATTTTTTTGAGCCATTTAAAACAGTTATCACTTGTTTAGCGAGTGGCTATGGAGGCAATGCTCGCATTTCTTTTATGACTTTTTTGTCATAAACAAAGCACTGCAAAAAACCACAAGCTGCAGCTTTATTTGGGTTAGTAATTTTTTCTATATCAAATAATGATCAATCAGTTAGTACAAAATCATCATTTACACATCGATTGAACAATGAAAACAAGACATAAAAAAAGCCCCGCAAAAAGCGGGGCTTACACACCATCAAAGGAACAACGACGGGTGTTCGCTTAGCGTGTTACCACACTAAAGTTTGAGCAAACATCAGAATTACGTTCGCAAACCTGATAACTGAACGTACCGCGCCCGATACGATCCGTAAAGCGGCCATCATTGCGAGTGCGAGCACGCAAGCGGCCATCACGGAAAATATCCACACGGCGACCGTCCGCTCCGTCCCAGCTCAAGCGCACACGATTACGACCACGGCGCTCGGTTTCCAGGCTAATGGGGAAATCAGGCTCGGTGTCTAAACAGCTGGGCACGGTGAAACTGCAAACCCGGGTGTTCCACTGACGATTACCGGTGGTTTCCACGTATTCACTGGTGTGCCAGAAGGTGCATTGGTTTTCAGGGTCTACACTGGTGCTGGTGTAATCGGCCCAGCGGTTTGCCCCTTCGGTAGAACCTGTACCTTCAATACAGGAAGCTTCGGCCTGAACTTGGCCCGCTTGGTCGATACCACGCTCGTGGACGGTGTAGCGAATCGAGGGAAACACACCCGTACCCGCTACGGTATAACCAATACCGATATTGCCCAAGGCATCAACAGCAGCAGAACCCATCCAGCGATTCAGGTTATCGTCGAAATCGATCACACCCAGCAAATTACCGTTATCGCCAATGCTGGCCGCACTGGTTTGCGGATTCACATCAAAGCCAGCCCACATCACACCGGCACGGTCGTTACCCACATCCACATTAACGGTAACCGCCGATTTCAGCACGCCCTCTTCAGGAAAATAACGTTGGCTAAAGCGATACATGGTAAAGCCGGCTAAAGCATCCAATCGATTACCCGAGGCCGAGTTTTGCTCTAAGCAGTTGCGCTGGAAATTACAGAAGTTTTGATCAAAATTAGGCACATTAATGCTATCGACCTGATCTAAACTGGAATTGTCAGGGTTGTCGAAATCCACACACGCGCGCCAGAAGCGGAAACGATCCTCACCGGGCAGGCCAAAAGCTTGCGCATCGGCGGCATGAACCACCGTATTACAACTGCCCGCTGGTGGTAAATCGTTACCCTCTAAATGGCCCACTTGGCTGCCAAATTCCAGATCATCACCCGAATTGCTTTGGGTAAATTGAATAAAACTGGCATCGGCGGCACCGGCTAACATGGCGTCGCGATCGAACACCGTTAAGTTCACACCCAAAAACGCATCCGGGCCAAACTCATGGGTGGTCATGTAATAGCCATCGGGCCAAACGGTAATTTTCGGATAGTCGTTAAATGCGCCAGGGCTCACTGTAAAGTCGAATAAAGTGTACGGCCCCAGTGGATCTTCCCCATCGGAAATCGCCACGCACTGGTGTCCATCCACATTCTGGCTACTGGTGAACTGACTAAATACCCAACGCTCGGCTAAATGGTCGTACAAAACGATAGGATCACCGGCGTTATCCACCTCACAGACACCACCAAACCCCTGCCAAAACAAGTTACCAGCAAAGGGCCCGGCCGCCAGG
>JAKSCJ010000009.1 GCA_022360675.1 Lysobacterales bacterium | reverse complement strand
CATTATCGATTTTGTTAGCGTTGCGTGATGAGGCGGAGCCATTATTATTTGAGCACATCGCTCAGTATTGTGCCTACTTACAAGAATACGAAAGTTGGAAGAACAAGCTAGCACAACAATTGCAGAAGTTAAGTGCCAAGCAAAGAACGAGCGATATTCCAGGTGTAGAGGCTTTGCTCAAGTTAACGCAAAGCGATACCAATAGCCCAGGTGTTGTCAAAGTAGAGACGATCACCAACTGGCATTTCAAACACCGAATCGAATTAACCCGCACCTTAGCTCAACAAAACGCGAGCTGTCTTGCTGTTTGGCCAACGCTGGCGGTATTGCTGGAGCTTGAGCAAAATCTGGAACATTATCAGCAGCAGATTGAGCATCAGTATCTAGCACAACGCTACAATGGCTTCTTACACATAGTCGATACCTTCCATCGTCACCGCGAAGCTCAGCTAGAACCGGCCTGCACTTTGCCTCATCAGCAATTCTGCCAAGCTACGCACCATCGCTCGCAAGCTTTATCTTTACTGTTGAATGCACAACAACAAAAAGCCGAGTTTGAAACCATCGCACATTACAGCACTTGGGCAGCCCAGGCATTATTGCGAAACCAACCAGCTCTGGCTCAACTACCAGTATCTATAGAATCACTAAAACATTTATCAATGCTGTTGAAGTCGGCTGAAAGCGAAGCGGTTCGTTTCTTGCAATGGCGCTGCTGGTGTTACCAGAACCAGTGGCCTCGCGCCTTTCTCGTGGAGACTGAACATTTTCCCAATTACGCTATTGATGGCAGCAATCCACTGTTTCTAGAGCTGCTAACACAAGCACTAATCCCCCAGCAGCAAGCCAGCGCCCCCACCTTCTATCGCCTACAATGCGCAAAAAATGAGGTTTGAGCGCTAGCGCTTATTTCGCTTAAACCCACCGGTTCAGCATCTTCATATGATTCAGTGAATAAAAATGATTCGATACTTACTTTTGAAACCACCTAAAAAACTCGCGGCTTAATCTAATTCCATTCTGACCGACTTCGCCTTTTCCAGACCCATTCTCCATTGGTCAGCAAACAAACATCGTTTTTTAAAACGTAACACACTGATACAAAACAACAATCAAAAAGAGCAACAAATTCCCCTTGAAGCACAGGATTCTTTTCATTTAGCATTTATTAATATTTATAGCTAACAGCTAATTTTATTATTGCAAATTGCAAGGATGTTTTTGATGATACTTATCCAGCATAGGCAAGGTGTGTCACTGACATTGCGTATTGGGTTTTGCACGCTCTGTTTAGCGGCCAGTAGTGTACAAGCGCAGATTATTCGCAATGGTGACTTTAATGATCCCTCCGGCAGCGGTGTTACCGACTGCATCAATGGAAGCGGCAGAGCGGCCAGAGCACCTGCCCCATGGTCAATTCAATCCACACCCGATGTTTCCACTGAAGCCACGGTACAGTTCAACACTAACGGAGAAATACGCGCCAACTTATCACCGGCTTTTGACATCTCACCCGATGGTGGTTGTTTTCAAGGCTTTCGCTCTTTAAACAACACCACCAACGAAGGGGTGTTCCAAACCACCAACCCCATTCAAGATGCAAGTCGAGAACATGCTTTTAGTTTTCAATACACCGAATACACCCAGCCCGGCACCGCACAATGTGTGCCTCAGGTGGAATTTCGTATTAACTCCACCGATGATTCCAATGGAACTGCACTGTCTTCCGCCCCCAATGTAGGCACTCCCGGTGGACCCAGTGCAGAAGGAGTATGGGTTACGACTGCAACCACCAGCTTTATTCCTGCGAACTTTGGCATCAACAATGGCGATAGCATGAATATCTATCTGGGAGTGGTGGCTAATGATTGTAGAACCACTTGGGGGTTTGTCGATGGTTTATCCCTCAACCCTTTGCCTGATCTCAGCATGAGTTTAAACCCCAGCACTATTATCGAGGGCAGCAGTGCCAGTTATACCTGGACTATCGATAATACCCAGCTCAATAGCACTACAGCTGCGGGCATTTCCTTCACCGACAGTTTGCCTAGCTCGATCATCGTAGCGAACCCACCCAATGCCACCACTACTTGCGGCGGCAGCATCAGTGCGGTGGCCGGTAGCAATAGTGTTTCAGTGAATAGTTTATCGGTAGCCAGTAATAGCAGCTGCACCGTTAGCGTCGATGTTACCAATGTCAGCGGAAACCTAAACGCCAGCTGTGCCACTAACCCCGCAGCCTTTACCAACACTAGCGGTAATATCACAGCACTTTTAGGTGCGATTAATACGCTAACGCCCCAGTGTTTAGTGGTAAACGCCAATATTCCGGTTGCCGATATTTCCACCACCAAAACTTTAGATAGCAGCGGTCCATTTATTGTTGGTGATACCTTGCAATACACATTGCTTGTTTCCAACACAGGCCCCGACACCGCAACGAATGTCATCGTCGACGATATTCCAAGCAATCTGGTGATTAACAGCGTCAGCAGCCCCAACTGCTCGTCCTTCCCTTGCACCATCCCTAGCCTCAGCAATGGCGCAACGGAAACCATTACCGTACAAACCACCATTCAAAACAGCGGACCATTCGACAATATAGCCACGGCCAGCGCCGATGAATCCGACCCCAACACCAGTAATAACGATGACGCCACCGGCAATGGCGGTAATGGCTTACAAGCCGCTGATGTGGCCGTCACCAAAACCTTAGATACCGCCGGCCCATTCACCGTGGGTGATTCTATTCAATACACCTTGGTGGTTTCTAATGCGGGCCCTGATATTGCCACGGCGATTAATGTGAGTGATATCCCTACGAACCTCAGTATCGACAGCGTTTCAAGCAATAGCTGCTCTGGCTTCCCTTGTACCATTCCTACGCTTGGAATTGGCGCTTCTGAAAACATCACCGTATTGGCAACGATACAAAACAGCGGCGCTTTCGATAACGAAGCCACCGCCGTGCCCATTGAAGCCGACCTCAACATCAACAACAACACCGATAACACCGGTAATGGTGGCACCGCCGCGCCTGCTGCGGATGTTTCCATCACCAAAACCTTAGATACCGCGGGACCATTCACAGTAGGCGACTCCATTCAATACACGCTAGTGGTGTCCAACGCTGGCCCCGATGACGCGACGAATGTGAGCATCAACGATACGCCCACTAACTTGACCATCGACAGCGTTTCCAGCACAAACTGTTCGGCCTTCCCCTGCACCATTCCCTCGCTCAGTAACGGTGCTTCGGAAACGATTACGGTTCAAGCCACCATCGACAATAGCGGGCCTTTCGATAACGAAGCCACGGCCACGGCTGTGGAAAGCGATCCGGATACGGGTAACAACACTGATGACTCCGGCAACGGTGGCACCGGCGCGCCTGCTGCGGATGTTTCCATCACCAAAACCTTAGACACCGCAGGGCCATTCACGGTAGGCGACTCCATTCAATACACGCTGGTAGTCGCTAATGCCGGGCCAGACACCGCCACCGATATCGATGTGACCGATATACCGACGAACCTGATCATCGACAGCGTCTCCAGTACGAACTGCTCGGCCTTCCCCTGCACCATTCCCTCGCTCAGTAACGGTGCTTCGGAAACCATTACGGTTCAAGCCACCATCGACAATAGTGGGCCTTTCGATAACGAAGCCACGGCCACGGCGGTGGAAAGCGATCCGGATACGGGTAACAACACTGATGACTCCGGCAACGGTGGTAACGGAGCACCGGCAGCCGATATCTCGGTTGTGAAAACCTTAGATAGCCCGGGGCCCTTTAATGTCGGTGATATTGTTGAATACAGCTTGGTGGTGAGTAACTTTGGCCCCGATCCGGCCACCAATGTGATTGTGACCGATACCCCCAGCCAATTGATCATCACAGAGGTGTCGGGTGCTGGCTGTACCTCGTTCCCTTGTACGATCGGCACGCTCAATGTGGGCGACAACGCGATAATTACGGTGCTGGCGCAGATCGACAATAGCGGCGTCTTCGATAACGTGGCCACGGTGTCGGCCGTAGAAACCGACCCCGACCCCAGCGATAACAACGACGACACCGATAACAGTGCCGAGGCCACTTTTGTGGTGGTAGAAGTGCCAGCGAATTCAGCCTGGGCACTCTGGCTATTGATTTTATGCTTGATGCTCGTAGCGTATCGACGCGGATTTAAACTTCACTAGGCCTATACGTTTCACAGTCCTATGATCGTGCCCGGAGTTCTGCTCCGGGCTTTTTTTAGCTCGCTACCTACCCAACGCGAAGCTATCGCTTCCACTAGCGCGATGGCGGTATCGAGTAAGTACCCACCGCATGTGCCACCGGCTCATCTTGGCCTGCGGAATACAGCGACACCTCACCAATCACCAAAGAACGCCCCACTTTCAATAAATCACAGCGGGCAACGATATCTTTATCGGCAGCGGGTTTACGTAAGAAGTTAATGTTCAAACTCGTTGTTACTGCCAGCGCCACCAAACCCAACTCCGCCAAAATCGCCACGTAAATCGCCGCATCTGCCACTTCCATCAACACCGGCCCCGAAACCGTACCACCCGGCCGTAGATGTTGATGGGAAATCGTTTTCTTAATCGTCACCGAACGGTGAGATATAGACTCAATGGTGAACTCGGCTTGGGGGAATTCGGTTTTGAAGAAATGAGTGAGTTCGGATTGGGTGGGCATGGGGCTTCCTTCCACAATACAATGAGTGGGAAAAGTATCACCACTGACCGATGCTGTGGGAAGTTTATATGAAACACGTTCGTTTAATCATTTCAATACCCACCATTTGTGGCTTGATCTTGGTACCACTGGTTTGGGTCAATTTAAGTCTATTTCGCTCGAAAACGCTCAGCGTCGATACCCTGTTAGCGCTGGAAACACCCTTAGTCCTATGCGGTTTAATCAGTAGCTTTGTTCTCAGTTTCTTTGCGTGTCATTGGCTGCTAGATAAGCGGTGGAAACTGTCGTTAGCGGCACTTTTCAGCATACTCGTATTCTTTATTGCATTCACCATTAGCGGCGCTATGAGTCCCGCTTTTCTTAATGCCACATAGAGATCCATACTAAAGTGATTGCGAAAACCTAAGAAAAAGCAGCGCCCAACCATGATATACACCTTGCTCTATTTATTATTAGGCATCGTCGGCACGATTCCCCTTCTCATTTACGCTCACAACAAACCGACCCATACAAAACACATAATCTACGGTCAAGCGCTCATCATCGCGGCCATGGTTTATGTTAGTTTTGCCGTTTATGCGGGCAATTTATTTTGGTTAGCCATAGAAACCGCCGGTGTGTTGGTATACGCCACCCTGTACTTCGCATCCAAACGCTGGGGTTTGTATTTACTTGCCATTGCTTGGCTATTACACCCTGCCTGGGATGCGGGCTTACATCTACTCGGTGCAGGCGCTGATGTGGCACCTTATTGGTATGCCGTGGCCTGTATGTCTTTTGATGTGGTGATTGGAGTGTATTTGTTGATTTGGGGGAAGCAATAGAAGGGCGCACTTAAGTGCGTCAAAATCGGCGGGCCTGCCGATTTTTTTCAACGGGGTTCTGTATCAGATCCACCTCGTCCATTAGACATAAAAATACCCAGCGCAATGGTTTATTTAAACTGAGTACTGCAAGCTTGTTTCTAGCGTTCTATAAAGGGAGGGATTGATTCGCACCTTCCTGGTGCTCACCCCTACGGGGCGCACTTAAGTGCGTCAAAATCGGCGATCCTGCCGATTTTTCGAACGGGGTTCTGTACCAGATCCACCTCGTCCATTAGACATAAAAAACCCAGCGCGAGGCTGGGTTTTTTTATGTCTGGCGGAGGAGGAGGGATTCGAACCCCCGGAAGGCTACAAACCTTCAACGGTTTTCAAGACCGCCGCATTCAACCGCTCTGCCACTCCTCCGCGGTATTCGATGCGTTTTAAAAAGATCGAATTGTGAAGGGCGAAATCATATCCGAAAGCGATGATTTCGCCAAGTCTTTTCGTGACTTTTTTTGTATTTTTTTCATTTTGGCCAAAATCTAGGCAAGGATCAACAAGGGATTGAACGGATTTTGACCAAGGAATCCAAAATTCAGGCTGAGGTAGAAAAATTATTGCTGCTGTGCCCGGCGGCGACGGTTTTCCATAGGGTCGACGAGCAAGGGGCGATAGATCTCTACCCGATCGCCCACTTGCAGCAAAGTGTCGAGACTCACACGCTCGCCGAAGATACCTACGTGCTCGTTATCGGGCATGGTAATGGCGGCTTGTTGCAGGATACCGCTGTGCTCGATCGCTTCTCGCACGGTGGAGTCAGCTTTAATGCTGAGCTTCAATAACCACTGTTTTTCGGGCAGCGCGTAGGCCACTTCCACGTTGATTGTGGTTTCGGCGTTGGCTTTCTCAGCACCCTGCTCCACCTCGCTCATCTTTACACCTGAGCCTGAGCTTGGGTGTAGACCTGGTCGGCGCGGCGGCAGAAGTCGTCCACCAGTCGATCAGCGACGCGAATAAAGCCTTGGCTGAAGGCAGCCGCCAGCCAGCGTTGGTTGAATTCAAACGCCATCGATAAGGTGACTTTACAACCCACATCGCCCAGAGGTGCGAAACT
>JAKSCJ010000088.1 GCA_022360675.1 Lysobacterales bacterium | reverse complement strand
TATCGATCGTATTAAGCATTTAAATAGTTGTATTCTCTAAAGTACCTAATGTTGTATTTTTTTATAGATTCTTGATTAGTGTTTTTTGATGAGCGCTATTTTTTACACTTTATGATAAGGCTGAATTAAAGCGCTGGTGCTTAGAGTCAAGCGACTAATATTAGCGCGTGCTTAGATGTAAATAAAGCCAATTTTTGTAAGTAAGTATGGATTCAGGAATCATCGTTTTTTACTCGTTAACAAGCGTCAACTAGCGCTGCAAGTGCAGAATTTTTCTGTAAAATGCGCTGCAAAATGAAAAAAACCATCAGGGACCCCTGACTGTTTTCTGTGCACTTTACAGTGCACAGAAGCACAACGCTGGACGCGAACCGACGCTTGCCGCCGCTTTAACTCAACTTAAAGGATCGGCAATGAATCCCCAAGAAAAAGACAAAGGCACACTCTACTATGGCCTCGGCTTTGATAGCCGATCGCCTAAATGTGTTCGTCCATAAAAATAGCGAGGCGTGTGATGTATATCAGACGATTGATGCTGGCAATGTTTGCTGCCATGGCGGCAAATGCTGTTAGTGCCGATATCAGCGGTTCCGTCTACCGGGACTACAATGCCAACGGCATTGACGATGGTTCTTTAGAGCCAGGCATTGCCGGTGTAGTGGTTAATGCTTATGACGCCAATGGAATGGTGACGGGTAGCTCCCCCCAACTCAGTGACGCCAACGGTAACTATAACCTCACAGGTATTACCGGCTCGGTTCGTTTGGAATTCACACTGCCTGCCGATAACAGTCTGGATTTTCTAGCACCAGGCGCTTCGGGTAATACCACGGTTATTTTTGCCAACGATGGCGATACCACCGCGGTGGGTTTTAATAATCCCGCACAATTTTGCCAAAGCAATCCGCGCGTCAGTACCAGCTGCTACGTAAACGGCGACCCAGATAGCCTGAATGCACCCCACGATACAGTGGTCTCGTTCTTTAACAACGCCACCAACAAAGGCACTATTGGTGTTAAACAAGACACTGGCGCGGTTTGGGGTCTGGCGTACGATTCTGAATTAGACTATCTCTATATTAGTTCGGTGGTAAAACGCCATGTGGGTTTAGGTGCAGCTGGCCCCGGTGCGATTTATCTCCTGACAAACGCCACTGCAAACGCACCGCCTGCGGCCACTGAACTCTACGATTTCACTGACTTCGGTATTAGCGTTGGCACGGTGCCCAGCAATGCAGTCCGGGGTTTGACCGGTGCGTCGCCCACTACGGCGAATCATGATGCGCCCACTTTTGATTTGGTCGGTAAGACTGGATTAGGCGATATTGAACTGTCTGACGACAATTTGGATTTGTTCGTCGTTAATCTGGCCGATCGTCTGGTGTATCAAATCAATCCGCTCGATCCGCTATCCGCGCCTAATCCTTTGCCCGCTTATCCGAATCATAATTCGGCTTCTTGCACCAATGGTGTTGCGCGCCCGTGGGCCTTAAATGTACACGATGGCGATTTGTACTTGGGCGTGGTGTGTAGCGCTGAGAATGTCGGTGGTAATGCATCGCATCTAACGGCCTCGGTTTATCGTTACGACGGTAGCGCTTGGACCACCGCTATCGATCAGTTTGCGCTGAATTATCCCCGTGAAGATCCATACCCTGGCCAACCCGGTGCTTGGAACCCCTGGGGCGATGCGATTACCGATTTCATCACGCCTTCTTCTTCGGGTGAGAACTTCTTCTCGCGCCCATCACCCATGCTGACCGATCTTCAGTTCGACAGCAGTGGTAATCTCATTTTAGGCATTACCGACCGCACCTCCATGCAAACCGGTGCCCGCAACTACGGCACCAACACCAGCAATACATCGGCCACTTTCTATGCGGTTACCGGCGGCGATATCCTGCGTTCTACACCCAATGGCGACGGCACGTTTAGCGTAGAAAATATCGTTAACCCTAACGATGAGTTTTACGGCGGCGATGAATTTCCCGCTCCGGGCGAAGAACACCGCGAAACTCATTTAGGTGGATTAGCGCATTTATTTGGCAGTAACGAAATGCTAATGACCGCCATCGATCCTGAGCGTCTGGATAGCGGCGGTATCTATTGGTTGAGCAACTCCAATGGCAGCAAACTGCGCGATTTAGAACTGTATCGCGGTGCTGCGGGCAATGGCTTTTTTGGTAAAAGCGC
>JAKSCJ010000468.1 GCA_022360675.1 Lysobacterales bacterium | reverse complement strand
GTTCCACCTCGGCGATGGCGTCGGATTCGGCCATGGGCGAGTTATCTAGCATGTACTGAATAGCTTGTTCACGACTCCAGCCTTTGGAATGCAGGCCGCTGTCTACCACTAGGCGCATAGCTCGCAGTTGTTCGTCGCTGAGGCGACCGAAATAATCGTAAGGATCTTGGAATAAACCCAGCTCAGGGCCTAATGACTCGGCGTACAAAGCCCAACCTTCAGCAAAGGCAGTAAAGCCACCGAAGCGACGGAAGGCGGGCAGATCTTCAATTTCTTGCTGAATGGTGATCTGGAAGTGGTGGCCGGGTGAGGCTTCGTGCAGCGATAAAGTCTCCATACCGTATTTAGGCTGTGCTTTCAGGTTATAGGTGTTCACGTAAAACACCCCTTTGCGGCTGCCATCGGGGCTGCCGGCCTGATAGGACGCACCGGCCGATGACTGGGCACGGAAGGCTTCAACAGCACGTACTTCGTAATTTTGTTTTGGTGCGACATCGAACAGCTTGGGTAGCGCGGCGTCGATGGTGGTTTGCAAGTCGCGGTAGCCTTGCAATAAATCTTCTTCATTATCGAAGTAGAACTCATCGCTATTGCGCAGATGTTCGAAGAAGGCTTTTAAATCGCCCTCAAAGCCCACCTGTTCGCGCACTTTGTTCATTTCGCTCAAGATGCGGGAGACTTCGTCTAAGCCAAATTGGTGCACTTCATTGGCGGTGAGCTGGGTGGTGGTTTGGCTGGCGATTTGGAAGTCGTACCAGCTTTTACCATTGGGTAGCTCACTCCAGCCCACCGTGGCGCGGGTGGCCGGGATGTATTCGTCACGCACAAAGTCGCGCAAACGCTGATAGGCGGGCAGCACTTCTTCGTTGATAATTTGGCGGTATTCGGTAGTCAGCGCGTCGCGATCTTCAGCGCTGAAGTCTTCAGGCATATTGGCGATGGGTTGCCAAAACAGTGTGTCTTCGGCTTTTTCCGCTACTAAGGCGTCGAGTTGCGGCATGACTTTTTCCATCACCACGCGGGGCTGAACGATGCCTTGTTTCATGCCGTCGCGCATATTGCTGATGGCTTGGTCGAATAAACCCACCGCTTTTTTCATGCGGCTTTCCCAGTCGCGGTAATTCTGCACACTGGCAAAGGGCTGCAAGCTATTGCCGCTACCCATTTGCGCGAAGAAGCCGGGAAAGTTCGTCATTTGGTTCAGTGGTAACAGGTAACCAGGGAATTGGCTACCTGCCAAATTTTGACGCTGTTCGTAGACGAAAATATCGTAACTGACTTGATCCGATACCGGTAAGCTCGCACGATCGACCGCTTCGACCTTGGCCAGCCATTCACGGGTAAACGCGTCGGACTTGCTAATGTAGTCTTGGCTGAAAAAATTGGGCAGTTTATCGTCGTAGCCGGGGATACCGATGGCGGTAGCTTGGATGGGGCTAAGCTCTAGGCTGGCGGTGAAGTAGTCTTGCAGCAATTCGCGGAATGCAGCGCCAGCTTCTTCCTTGCTGGCCATAGTGGTTTCACTGCTGGCCATGGTGCTGGCACTCGTGCTTGCACTGCTTTGGGCGGTGGCCTCAGTGGCTTCGGAACCATCGTTTTTACAGGCGGCCAGCGCAAGGCAAGCGGCCAAAATGGCATAAGACAGGGGAGTAGTAGCGCGCATAGTTATTTTCCGCAAAGTTAAGCTGATCAATGCTTCGCAATCTAGCACGCCGGCTTGGGTGCTGTATCTGTCTTAGGTCATATGTGGCGTATCGTTTCGGCCGTTTCAACGATCGCTTTAGCGTGTGTAAATTGCTGCTAAAACCAGTTCGGCGATATTTGCTTGATCCTTTTTTCAGTACAAAATTGGGGTCGAATCAAGACGCCGAAATGTATAGTTTTTGACAATAGGGTGCTGTCTTATTTGTCAATAGTTGCTAGAATCGCTGCGCGCCGCTATCCTAGCGCGCTTTTCCAGGCTTTGTGGGAGTGTCCGATGCGCAAGCCAATGGTGGCCGGTAATTGGAAAATGCATGGTAGTCGCCCGCTGGTGCGCGGCTTAATTGATGGCATTTTGCATCATATGTCTGAGCTCGACGGTGTGGACGTGGCAGTGATGCCGCCGTTTCCCTACTTGCCGCTAACCCAAGAACAGGCTGCCGATTCGGCGCTGGCTTGGGGTGGACAGGATGTCTCCAAGGCTGCTGAAGGCGCGTTTACCGGTGAGGTTTCCGCTGATATGTTGTGCGACTTCGGTTGCCGTTACGTGTTAGTCGGGCACTCGGAGCGTCGCCAGTATCACCGCGAAAGTGATGCCGATGTGGCCGAAAAATTTGCCGCCGCTCAGCGCGCAGGCTTAATTCCGGTGCTGTGTGTGGGTGAAACGCTGGAAGAACGCGAGGCGGGTAATACCGAAGTGGTAGTACAGCGCCAGTTGC
>JAKSCJ010000237.1 GCA_022360675.1 Lysobacterales bacterium | reverse complement strand
ATTTAATAAAAAACTTAAGCAGCGGTTGGTTCAGCAAGCGCTGGACGAATAGACCGTAAATTGAAAACCCCTATCGAGTGCGTCAATCACCAACGCATGCGTTGCCGCCATTGCCGACCATTGGCACCCACATAATGCTTAAGCGCTGCCACTATGTGTATCGGCACCAGCAAGACGAGCAACCAAGCCGAGAAGTAATGCAAAGTGTGTAAGTGATCGGCCCAGTCGGCCTGTTGGTCGCTGATATCACCACCACGCGAGGTATTGGGCGATAAAAAGGGGTCAAACCAAGTCAATGCCATACCCAACAAGGGAAGTAAAATCGGCAAGACATACAGCAACCCCTGCACCCAGCGCGCGAGCTTTTGCTGGCCAGAGCTTATATCCGATGGGTAATTCATCGCGTGTAGCGGGCGGCGAGCGCGGAAACGAACCAAGCCTAAAACTAAAACCATGCAGCCCAAAACCTGGTGGCTACGCAGCACAAGGGCTTTGTCGGGGTGATCGAGAACTAAGGTGCTACTGTAAAAACCCAACGTCAGCATGGCCACTAAAAGTAAAGCCAGCAACCAATGAAGGCGCCGTTGCCAGGGGCTGAAAGGCGAGTTTGATCCATTATCCATGAGAGCATCGCTACAAAGTTGACCCTACACCATAGCAAAAATGATAGCCATCACAAAAAATGGTGGGTGTCAGCCGCTAATATCAGTGCAAATAAATACACTTAAGAAGCGTAAGGTACACAAAGAGCGGATAAAGGGTCACAATGAGGAGGTAGCGAGGAATTAACGAGCAAGATAAAGAGAAACAACGGCCGCAACAGATGTTTTACCAACTATTGCGGCCAACCCAAACAGACCCTGAGGCTTAGAGACTACACTGTCTACCGCTCATGTAAACAGCGTAAAGCGATGAGTTATATAGCTCGCGATCAAATTAGCTAGCGCAAATATAAAAAAACCATTTAAATCATACACCTTTATGTTTCATTTATCTTTAATTTTTTAGTATAAATTAAATAAATTTACACTTTAAAACCCTTTTGTCATGCTTTCTTTACTATTAAATTTACTAATAATATCGCGCAACAAAAACGCTTATTTGCGCACATGCGTTTTTTGGCATTTTTTATATATTATACATATCGTCTAAAGAACATTACTCGAAATTAAACATCAGGTGCTTAAATTCTGATCTCAATATAGGTATGATAAGACCGGCTATCGCGTCAGGAACCGCTGTAGCCACTTTAAAGAAAGAAAAAGATCGATAACCTCATTACCGCTTGGTGCTTTCGCATCAAACGCCTTGCGTTTACCTACGCATTACTCAGCAGCACGGCCACATGCGCTGCGGATACTTACCCATTTATCGCCCAGACGATTGGCGTGCCTCATCTTTACAGATGGCCCGCCGACAGCTGGTTTGATTACCGTGCTCGCGCTTCAGTGCGGGCAGTTAATGGACAAGGATCTTCGACATGTCGACTGTGAGTTTTGTAAGCGGGCGTCTTGTAAATAGGCGCTGGGTAGCCACTCAATCATCATCTCCAGCATCACCTCAGCCACCATCTTGCGATGCAAACATTGCCGCTAAAGTGCTGCAATCCGGCGCGCGAATGCTACTAATGGCACTAACTGTATGTTTATACAGCACTGCGCTGATGGCAGACACCGAACTTAGTGCAAAACCACGCCCAACTGCGCCATCAGCATCCACAATCCAGCCGCAAGCGATGGCTCAAATTCAATGGTTAATGGAAGAAAAACAACGCCGTAGCGCCGATCTTAAAAAAATCGATACACGCTTATTGTTTGCCTTAGCCGAGCAACAACCTGCGCTCGCAGCCCATCGCCCGCCGTTCGCCAGCGCTTTGAGTGAAGCCGCATTAGCCCGTAACCGCCAAGGGCAGATTTTATTGGACGTAACCGCGCAACACAGTGCCGATTATTTGCATTTCATCCAATCTTTAGAGGCGCGCATCGTCAACACACACAAACGTTACGATGCATTCAGAATCTGGCTGGCCCCCGACGCAGTCCAGCGCTTGGCCGAACACCGCAACACCCGCTGGATTAAACCGGCCGATCCTTTCTTGTTGTCTGGCACCAATGTCAGCGAAGGCGATATCGCCCATGCCACCAATTTGACACGTGCCAATTTTAATGTGGATGGCAGCGGAGTCATGAGCTGCGCCATGTCAGACAGCGTTGATGCCTTGGCGGCACTGCAAGCGTCGGGGGATTTACCGCCGGGAGTCACCGTATTACCCGGCCAGGATGGCGGCGCAGGCACCAGCGAGGGTACCGCCTTGATGGAAATCATCTTCGATCTGGCTCCTGGCACCGACTTAGGCTTTGCCACGGGCGTGGGTGGTCAGGCGCAGATGGCACAAAACATTCTGGATTTGGCCCAAGCCGGCTGCGATGTCATTGTTGACGACGTGTTATATCTCACCGAGCCGGTGTTCCAAGATGGCATCATCGCTCAAGCCGTCGATACCGTCTTCGATCAAGGGGTGTTGTATTTCTCGGCGGCGGGCAACTCAGGCAATTTGGCCGCAGGCACCGCAGGTGTACTGGAAGATCTCTACACGCCAGCCCCCTTGCCGCCGCCCTTAGCGGGCAATGGGCAATCCGCCCACGATTTCGGTGGCGGCAATGTGTTTAACACCATCACCGCCGATGGCCCTGCACTATTTACCTTGCAGTGGAGCGAGCCCTTCGGCCAGGCCGCCAGCGATTACGACTTCATTTTGCTCGATTCCACCATGACGACGGTGCTGGCCGCTTCTACCAATGTGCAAGATGGTGACGACGATCCGCTGGAAGCCATCGATACCAGCACTCGCGACGACACCGGAAACGTGTTACTCATTTTGCAATTTGCCGGGGTCCCGCAAATTTTCAATATGAACACCCATCGCGGCCGCTTAGACGTGGCATCGAATGGTCAAATCTTTGGTCACCCGGCAGCCGCAAGCGCTAGCGCCGTGGCGGCGATTAATGTGAATCAAAGCGGTGGCCAGCCCTTTGACTTAGATAATGACTTCACATTAGAGCCCTTTTCTTCCGACGGTCCGCGCTTAATTTTCTTTAATCCCGACGGCTCACCGATTATTCCTTTGCGTGGTGAAAACGGCGTCACACTCAGCCCCGATTACATCAAAACCGAAATGCGCGGCACCTTTCCTGCTTCAATTCGCGAGATGCCCGATTTCGCCGCCGTTGATGGCATCAGCACCGCCACTCCAGGTTTTGAGACGTTCTTTGGCACTTCGGCCTCGGCTCCCCATACCGCCGGTATCGCAGCCTTACTGCTGGAAGTACAGATTCAAGTCCAGCCCATGAACGATCCCATCCTTGCATCCGAGTTGATAGATGTTCTCCGCTCCAATGCGCTACAGCGCGGTGAAATGCCGGTGGCTGTAAACAGTGGCATCATGATGGGCGGCGGCGAGCACGATTTAGGTATCTTCACCGATGGCTTTGAGTCGGGTGATGCCAGCGCTTGGACCAATGGCAATTTTTAGCTCAAAGTGAAAACCCAGTGTGTTAGCGAGCCTGTACATTAAGCTACAAAACGCCTCAGCCACACCACCGGCTATGCCAATATGTCCTCGGAGGCCATCTGAGGACATATCCCTATGTGCAAAACAGGGCAGATCAATCCACTTCAAGCCTTGGCAGAAACCAAGCGGCTATGAAAGAATGCCGCTAAGTTTTTATGGGTTCATCGGCCGATCATGCCGATCACCATCGCGCAAGGGATAACTAAAGATGAGTGCACAAGCCGCTAGCAGCACCGATTTTATTGAAGTCTACGACGACGTTATAGACGCGCAACATTGCCAGCGTTTAATCGAACGTTTTGAAAACGATCAACGCAAAGGTGCGGGGCGCACTGGCCATGGTGTAGATCTGAGCAAGAAAAACAGTATCGATCTCACCCTCACCGATCATGCCGACTGGCAAGACGAAGCCTTTAAACTACAACAGGCTTTGTTTAAGCCGTTATGCGATTACATGCGGCAGTATTTTTTCTTAGTGATCGGTGCCCTATCGCCTACGGTGACGCATCCTAAAACCGGTGAGCCCGTTGGCTTAACTGCCGAAAACTTCGGCGAATTTGGCGACGACATCGTGCCCCAATTAGTCAATCATATGTATCGCTCGGGGCGTTTGAACATGCAGAAGTATCTGGTGGGTAAAGGTAATTACAATCACTGGCACTCGGAGGTTTATCCGCAACAAGGCTCGGTGGACCCACTGCATCGGGTGTTGTTATTCCAGTTCTACTTAAATCCGGTTCAAGACGGCGGCCATACCAATTTTTACTATCAAGGACGCAAAGTACGCCCGAAGCGCGGCCGTTTAGTGATTGCACCCGCCGGATTCACGCATACGCATCGGGGCGAAATTCCTAAATCGGAAGATAAATACGTCATTACTTCGTGGGTCTTGTTTAAACCCGCCGAAGCCATTTACGGGCAAGCGCAGCAGCAGCAATAGATAAAACTCGCCGCATTTTCTAAAAAGAGAACCTACCCTCTGCGTAGGTTCTCTTCAGCTCGATCTACAGCTGTGTTTATTGAGCTGCGCCCGCTTCTTCAGCCAGCCTCTTCAGCCAGCTTTTTTTCGAGCTGTTTTTTCGAGCGCTGAAGGATTTTCGCCAAGGCTTCTTGGTTCTCAAACCAAGCAGGCTTGGGCGCTTCCCCATTTCTCGGATCGATAAAGATCAAATGATCTGGTAGAAAGTAATCGAACTGTTCTTGCTCAAAGCGTTGGTAGGTGCTGCGAAAATCGCTAACCACTTGAGGATAGTGTTCGTTATCGATGAGCTGAGCATCCGATAACACCGACACACTACCCGCCAGCAACGCGGTTTTCATCACGCTTTTACCATCGTTTTCCACCGGAAAACGCAAACGCCAACTGCTGCCGCCCGGCGTGTGACCCGGAGTCGCAATGGTGGTAAGTGTGTGATCACCACACTGCACTTCATCGCCGTGATTCAAAGCTTTGGTGTTGCTCACAGCGGTAAAGGGTAAATCGTCGCCGAACACATAATCTTGTAAACCGCCCCGCTGCATCAGTTCCACATCGGCCGCGCCTCCGGCCACCACCGCACCACTAGCCTGGCTGATGTTTTCAGCGCCACCGGCGTGATCCATATGCGCCTGGGTGATCAAAATGGTGTCGATATCGTTGGGCTGAAAACCTAGCGAATAAATGCTTTGTTGCACCAGGGCGGAGTTATCTTCCATGCCCACATTCACCAAGACATCGCAGCCTTCATCGTGAATCAAATAGGCGGCCAGTTCGCGTCCACCCACATAGTAAATGGGGCCGGCAATATGAAAGGCTGGTGTGGTTTCCGTCCACGAGGCCGGTGGCCAATCGGCCGCGCTGAGAGGTGAACTAAACAACGCAGTACCAACAAGGCCAAATAAAGCGCGATGACGTTGAAAGATCGGAAAAAGAGAAGAATAAGCGGACATGGCGCCATGCTCGATCAATGAAAGTTAGCGCATTGTGCAATAAAACATGTTAATCAAATCGTAAAAATCTCATAAAAAAACCGATGCCAATCAATGATCAGCATCGGTTTTTAAGAATCACACTTAAGTTTATCGTTTAAGCGAATTCTGTATCTCGATTAACGGTCGCCAATCGGAGTCACTTCACGGGGCTCGGGGCCGGTGTAGTCGGCGCCTGGGCGAATAATACGGTTATTCGCACGTTGCTCCATGATGTGCGCCGTCCAACCGGTGATACGAGACATCACGAAAATTGGTGTGAACAGCGGTGTGGGAATACCCATAAAGTGATAAGCCGAAGCGTGGAAGAAATCGGCGTTGGCGAACAAACGCTTTTCGTCCCACAGAATTTTTTCCACCACTTCAGAAACCGGGTACAGCACTTTGTCACCCACCAGATCGGCCAGTTGGCGCGACCAATCGCGGATGATGGCATTACGCGGATCTTTTTCGCGATAAACCGCGTGGCCAAAGCCCATAATTTTGACTTTGTTTTCCAGCTTGTTCATCACATCGGCGCGGGCTTCTTCTACCGAGCCATATTGCTCAAGCATGGCCATGGCCGCTTCGTTGGCACCACCGTGCAAAGGACCACGCAATGAACCGATGGCACCGGTCACACAAGAGTGGATATCAGACAAGGTGGACGCACAAACACGAGCGGTAAAGGTAGACGCGTTGAATTCGTGCTCGGCGTAGAGAATCAGAGAAACGTCCATCACCTTGGCGAATAAATCGCTGGGCTTTTCGCCGTGCAACATGTGCAGGAAGTGTGCGCCGATGGTTTCGTCATCGGTTTCCACATCAATGCGCACGCCGTCGTGGCTGTAGCGGTACCAGTAGCAGATCATGGAGGGGAACGCCGCTAACAGGCGCTCGGCATGTTCTTGTTGCTCTGAGAAATCCTGCTCGGTTTCCAGGTTACCCAGGAACGAACAACCGGTACGCAGCACATCCATGGGATGGGCATCTGCTGGAATACGCTCTAACACTTCTTTCAGTGCTTGGGGTAAGCCGCGTTTTGCTTTCAGGCGTGCAACGAAGGCATCCAGCGCTTCTTGGGTGGGCAGCTCGCCGTTCAGAATCAGGTAGGCCGTTTCGTTGAAGCTGGCGTTTTCAGCCAGATCTTCCACGTTGTAACCACGGTAGCGCAGGCTGTTGCCCGTGGCACCAACGGTACAAATGGCGGTTTGCCCGGCCGACTGTCCACGCAAGCCCGCACCCATTTTCTTCTCGACCATGATTCACTCCTAGTCTTTTCAATCGAAAGCCAAAAGGCTGTATGTGGCCAAATTCGTCTTGGCCACCATCGTTTGTACTGTTTTGCCCCCGTGCTCCGTGCGCCCAATACCAAGTCTGGCGGCGCGATACGGAACCCGCGAACTAATGCTTAACGGCAGGTTTATTCCTTACCGGCAGCAAATAATTGATCGAGCTTTTCTTCGTACTCGTAGTAGTTCAGGTATTGGTACATTTCGTCGCGCGTTTGCATGATCTCCACCACATTGCGTTGGTGGCCTTCGTTCTTCAGCGCTTGGTAAACGTTTTCTGCACCTTTGTTCATGGCGCGGTAGGCACCACAGCAATACAGCACGATATCCACGCCCGCTTCACCCAGCTCAGGTGTGCTGAATAGCGGGGTTTTACCGAACTCGGTGATATTGGCCAGAATGGGCACATCCAACGCGGCGCGGAAACGGCGATATTGATCCAGTTCGAAAATCGCTTCGGGGAAGATCATATCGGCACCGGCTTCAACACAAGCCTGAGCGCGCTCGAGGGCGGCTTCTTCGCCTTCCACAGCCAGCGCGTCGGTGCGTGCCATGATGACAAAGCTATCGTCTTGGCGAGCATCTACTGCCATTTTGATGCGGTCTACCATTTCGTCTTTGGTGACGATGGCTTTACCCGGACGGTGACCACAGCGCTTAGCTTGTACCTGATCTTCAATATGCACGCCGGCAGCACCGCTTTTGCATAACGAGCGCACGGTGCGAGCGATATTAAAGGCACTGCCGAAGCCAGTATCGCCGTCGACCAATAACGGTAGATCACAGGCGTCGGTGATACGGCGAACATCGATGAGTACATCTTCCAGGGTGCTGATGCCCAGATCCGGAACCCCCAGGGAGTTAGCGGCCAAACCGCCACCGGATAGATAAATCGCGTGGTGTCCGATCTTTTGTGCCATCCGCGCCGTCAACGCGTTGATCGTACCGACCACCTGTAAAGGACGGTGCTCAGCCACAGCTGCGCGAAAACGCGCACCAGGAGTTGTACTGCTCGTCATTAGTAACCTCGGGAT
>JAKSCJ010000477.1 GCA_022360675.1 Lysobacterales bacterium | reverse complement strand
GCCGAAACCATGACGCTGATTCATCGCTTGGTTCAATCCACCGGCTGCGCCGTGAAACTGGGGCGTTGTTTCGCCGTGTACGACGAACATAAGCGAGTGCCGCGCTATCACTTAAAAATAAGTTCGGATCCCGACGATGTGGAAGACGTGAATCCAGAAATCAGCGCCCAAGCGTTGAATGATGGCATCGAACAAGTGGTGCAAGAAGCGATTCCACAATATCTGTGGACTTATAAACGCTGGCTCGATTAAACGTCTTTCCAATAAGCGGGCGTAAACAATACCAATAAAGTGAAGATTTCTAAGCGCCCCAGCAGCATGATAAAGCTGAGTAACACTTTGGCGAAGTCGTTGATATCGCCATAATGCGCGCCCACACCGCCTAACGAAGGACCAAGCTGGGTGAGGCATGCGGCAACCGCTGAAAATGCGGTTACCATATCTAAGCCGGTGGCCACGAGAATGACCGAGCATATGGCGTAGATGGTCATATAAATAAAGAAAAACGCCCACACCGCAGAAATGACACGCGACTCCACGGCCCGGCCATTAATCTTCACCGTGGTAATGGCGGTGGGGTGAATAACGCGCAACACCTCACGAATGGCCTGCTTGTACAGCAGCATGATGCGTATCACCTTCATGCCGCCGCCGGTGGAGCCCGCACAACCGCCGATAAACACAATGAACACAAAGAAGATCGGTAAAAAGCTGGGCCACAGGTAAAAGCTATCTAAGGTGTAACCGGTGGAAGTCATGGCCGAGACGGTCATGAAAACACCGTGGCGAATGGCATCGCTTAAGTGATCTTCAACGCCGTAAAAATAAATCCCACCGCTGGCAATCACAGCGAAAATCATCAGCAGCCATAAATACACTTTGAGCTCGGCATCTTGCTGGTACACCTGGGCGGTGGCGCGCCGCCAGGCTAAATAATGCAGAGCGAAATTCGCCCCGCCGATAATCATAAACACCGACGCGATGATCTCGATTAGCGGGCTATTGAAATAGCTTATGCTGGTGTCGTAATTGGAGTAACCGCCGGTGGGCACCGTAGTAAAGGAATGGGTGATGGCATCGAATATATTCATGCCCGCGCTGAAGTAAGCCAGAGCGCACAATACGGTGAGACCCAAATACACCATCCATAAAGCTTTGGCGGTTTCGGTGATGCGCGGGGGGAGTTTGCTGTCTTTCATCGGGCCTGGGGTTTCGGCTCGATAGAGCTGCATGCCACCGATGCGCAACATGGGCAAAATGGCCACGGCCAAAACAATGATTCCCATACCGCCCAGCCATTGCAGCAAGGCACGGTGCATCAGCAAGCCTTTTGGCATGTTATCTAAGCCGGTAAGAACCGTAGCACCGGTGGTGGTGAGGCCCGACATGGATTCAAAAAAAGCATCCACCCAGCTAATGGGGTGACCTTCTAGCATCACCATAGGCACGGTGCCCGCCAGCACCATGGTCATCCAACTCATGCCCACCACTAAAAAACCTTCGCGCAGGCGTAAATCGAGCTTGTGGTGACGTGCCGGATACCAGATCAAAGCACCGATTAACATCAAACCGATGCTGCTAATGCTGAACGCCATGCGGCTGCCGTCTTGAAAGATCAAGGCAGTGATGAGGGGAATCAGATGGGTGCCGCCGGTAAGCGCCAACAGCATGCCAAAAACGCGCTGAAACAGGACTCGTTGCACCGTGCTTCCTAGATAAAGGTGGCGCTCACTTCAAACAGGCGCTCGACCTGGTTGATATGCCGTTTATCGGTAACCAGCAAAATAATGTGGTCGTCGCTTTCGATCATCGTATCGTGATGAGCCATCAGCACTTGCTGGCCGCGTACGATACCGCCAATGGTGGCACCTGGGGGCAGTTCGATCTCGTCGATGCGACGCCCTACCACTTTGGAGTTTCCCGCGTCGCCCGTGGCAATGGCTTCAATGGCCTCGGCCGCACCGCGCCGTAAAGAATGCACCCGCGCCACATTGCCACGCCGAATGCGGGCTAATAAAGCACCAATGGTGATCTGGCGTGGCGAAATGGCCACATCGATATGCTGGCCTTCTACCAAGTCGGCGTAAACCGGGCGATTAATAATGGTGACCACTTTGCCCGCGCCCAAGCGCTTGGCCACCATGGACGACAAAATATTCGCTTCGTCATCGTTGGTTAGCGCGCAATAGACATCGATACGATCGATACCTTCGTCGCGCAGCAGTTCTTCATCGGCGCAATCGCCATTTAACACAATGGCGCTTTCTAAAGACTCGGCGGCATCTTGGGCGCGTTGTGGGTCGCGCTCGATAATTTTAACGTGGTAATCATGACGTAATTTACGCGCCAAACGACTACCGATATTACCGCCGCCTGCCAACATAATGCGCTTGGCGGGCGCTTCGCTATTGCGTAACTCCACCATCACGCGGCGGATATCTTTGCGCGCCGCCAAAAAGTACACGATATCTTCGCGCTGAATAACCGTATCGCCCTTCGGAATAATGGCTCGCTCGCCGCGGAAAATGGCGACCACTCGTACGTCCATCTGGGCGGGCATGCGTTCGCGTAGTGTCTTGAGTTCGTGACCCACCAGCGGGCCTTCAGGTTCGGCGCGCATGGCCATCATCTGCGCTACCCCATCGGCAAAGTCCAAGACCTGCAAGGCTCCGGGGTACTCAATGAGATGATGGATGTGGTCGGTTACTAATTGCTCGGGGCTGATGAGTTGATCGACCGGAATATTGTGCCGCTCAAATAACTGGGGCGAAGATAAATACTCGGCAGCCCGCACTCGTGCGATGCGCAGTGGCGTGTGGAATAAGGAATACGCCACCTGGCAGGCAATCATGTTGATTTCATCGCCACTGGTCACCGCCACGATCATGTCGGCGTCTTCGATACCGGCCCGCATTAAGGTTTGCGGATGTGCCGCATGGCCGTGCACGCCACGAATATCGATGCGGTCTTGGAGATCGCGCAAACGATGACCATCACTGTCGACCACGGTGATGTCGTTATGCTCTCTCACCAGACTGGCGGCCAGGCCAGAACCCACTTGGCCGGCACCCAGAATGATGATCTTCATAGCTTGCGTTCCTCCCGCTGGAGATGCTTAGGATCGATACTCAAAGCACGCAATTTGCGATATAGATGGGTGCGTTCCATGCCCACTTGGTCGGCCAATTTACCCACGCTGCCGCCACATTGGTGGAGATGGTGGGTCAGGTACTCACGCTCGAAATGCTCGCGCGCTTCACGCAAGGGTTGGGCAAACCAATCGGGGGCGCTGGTATTGCTGGATTGCTGCACGGCCGGGGTTTGTTGCAACACGGCTTCCACCTCATTTTGAGTGATTTCGTCGTTGCCACCCAATAGCAGTAAGCGTTGCACCAGGTTGCGCAGTTCGCGCAGATTTCCCGGCCATTCGTATTGGCGTAACCGATTTTGTGCCGCCACGGCAAAGGGCCGGTAGGGCAGTTGATCGCGATGGGGAAAATACTCCGCGTAAAATCGCAGTAGCTCGGGTACATCTTCGGCGTGTTCGCGCAATGCGGGCACACGTAAGGGAATGGCATTGAGATGGAAATACAAACCGTCTAAGAAGCGCCCTTCGCTCACGGCTTGCTCAAGATTGTCTTCACAAGCGGCCATCAGGCGCGACTGTAAAGGCTGCTGACCTGAGTTAGTGGGAATCACACGGCCTTCTAACACGCTGTGTAACCAGCGCTGGGCCACCAAAGGCAGTTGCTCTACGTTGTCGAGAAACACTGTGCCGGGTTCCACCAAGGTGGATTGGCTGCCTGATTCACCCATTAAGCTGGCTTGCCAATTGCCCTCGGTCAACAGGCTGCAGTCGATACGAATAAACGCATGCCCGGCCCGTTGGCTGCGGCTGTGGATTAAGCGCGCCAACGATTCTTTGCCGGTGCCCGCTTCGCCATGAATTAAAATATGGGTGCTGTGGCCAGCTAAGCGCTCTACCTGGCGACGTAAGTCTTGCATCGCCGGGCTGCGGCCTACGGGCTCGAAGACTTCGCTGGGTTGTTGCCGTAATAGCTTGTTGTCGCGTTTTAAGCGACGCGCTTCCAGTGCGTTATTAACGGTGAGTAATAGCTTGGCGATGCTGAGTGGTTTTTCGATAAAATCCCAAGCACCTAAGCGGGTGGCCTCGACGGCGGTTTCGACCGTGCCGTGGCCAGAAATCATGACCACATTGCTTTCTTCCAATACCCCGGCTTCTTGCCATTCTTTCAGCAGGCTAATGCCGTCGATATCGGGCATCCACACGTCTAATAAAATGACTTCGGGTTGGGTGCGAGCACGCACACCACGAGCACTGGCGCCATCTTCAGCAACCAGAACATCAAAGCCTTCATCTTCGAGTATGTCTTTAATGAGCTCACGAATATCGGGCTCATCATCCACAATCAAAATTTGGGCTTGGGCCATAGCAGCAATGTTTTGTAGCGTTGGTGCAACAGAATAGCCTATGCCTGCCGGTGAGAACAGCCCGGCGGTTGCCGTGTTTGATCAAAGAGGGTTAAACGTGCCGTTAAAGTGCCAGGCAAACTTCATCACATTAGCAATATATGATTTGTTTTGTGTCAGTATTTTGTCGGCTTTAGGGTGGTAAAAGAAGTCATCGTGTCTGCATATTGCCTTGGCATGCTGAGGTGTGTTCTAAAAACACCGATGATCTGAAAGCTTTTGAGATAGCGCAGGTCTATACAGCGCAAAGCGTTAATTGCATTCACGTGCTGCGCATTTGCACAAGCTTTGCCCGGCACTTGGGCTGAGCGCTAGCTGGGCCAACCGTTGGCAAAGTTTAAGAGCGTCAGTGGACTTGAAATTCGGGTAATCTTTGCCTAATTCGTGGTTTATTGAGAAACTATAAGGTTATGCCACCTACCATGTCAGAAACAATGAACGAGGCCCAAGAAAAAGCCGCCTTAACCGAGGCACGTGCCCTTGTCCGCGATTTATTTCAACCGCGGGCGGCGATCTATTGGCCCGATTTCTTGTTTCACACGGCTTTAGGCTGGGCGGCGCTGATCGCCAGCATGATGCTACCCAGCTGGAGTTGGCAGCAGTTGGTCGCCTATTTTGTGGCGCTGTTTGCCCTGTATCGGGCGGTGATTTTTATCCACGAGTTATCCCATTTGCGTCCCGGTGCTTTGCCCGGTTTTCGCTTATGGTGGAATTTGCTGTGTGGCTGTCCGCTGCTGGTGCCTTCGTTTACCTACAGCGGTGTGCATAATCATCACCATAAACTGGGCGCATACGGCCGCGAGGAAGATGGCGAATATCTTCCTTTTGCACGACTTGCACCTATGGCCAGTATCGGCTTTTTACTTAGCGGCATTTTGACCCCGGTGGCGGTGGTTGTACGCTTTATGGTGCTCACGCCATTATGTTGGCTGATTCCGCCTTTGCGTCCCGTGGTGTGGCGTCATTTTTCGTCGTTAAGTATCGATTTTCGCTATCGCCGCGAGGTGAGCAATCGCGATGATCGCCACTGGCGCTGGCAAGAATTTGCATGTTTTATTTGGAGTGTCGCTATTGCGGCGGGCCTGTATACCGGCCTGATTCCGTGGCGGGCACTGTTAATGTGGGCTCTGGTGATGATCGGAGTCTTCTTGGTGAATGGTGTGCGTACTTTGGTGGCGCACCGTTACCGTTATCCGGGTCATGAAGCCTTAAGCATGATGCAGCAGTTTCAAGATTCGGTGGATGTGCCGGGGCAACTCTTTATCACAGGACTTTGGGCCCCTGTGGGCTTGCGTTATCACGCAACGCATCATTTGTTCCCCAGCATGCCGTATCACAATTTGGGCAAGGCGCACCGTCGCCTACTCTCTGGCTTAGGCGATACCCGTTGGTACACCGTGGCTCGAGAGCATCATCTTTTTGCAGCATTGAGTTCTCTTTGGCGCGATGCCCGCCGGCGTGGTGTGCCGGCTGAAGACTCGATGCGGTCACCACGACAGGCATAAACATGAAGAATCAGCGCAGCATTCTGATTCAGGGAACGTTGATAGTGCTGCTGTTGGGATGTTGCTGGTTGGGAGCACCCGCCACAGCGGCCGCGGCACAAAAGCAATTATGGCTGGTGGGCGGCAATGTTATGCCCTGCCCCACCATGGAACAGGCGCAATGTCAGCGCGATGGCTTTGATGATCAACGTCGTTTAGCGTTGCAATCCGACGCCATTGAGGCCGCAGTGGCCAACGATGCCTGGCCTGAAGATCGCCAAAATTTACGCGTTTTAGCGCATATCTTATTGCGCCGTACGGCCGAGCGCGTGGGCGATCAACCCATGACGGCAAAACAATTGTGGCAGCATCTGGCCTCTACCTATATCAGCCGTGGTGGCAGCGATCTCAGCGAAGCGGTGGCGCGCAATGGCATTAAACGCTATGCCGACCTCAATGGCCGCGACCCTATTGTGTTGCACGGACAAGATTTTGTTGATGGCCTGAGCCAGTGGGAGCGCAACCTCATTACCGACCACCTGGTGCAAAGCTTCCGCAGCACCCAACTGGCGCAACCCCAATTATTACGCAGCTTTGCCGAGGCTCTACAACAGCGGCTTGAGGCCAAAGGTCAGCAGCGCCAGCCTAAAGTGCTGATCGTGAGTGCGGGGCGCGACGATTCGTTTGAGTCGGTGCCGATGATTTCCTCGGCACTCAAACGCCATGGCGTTGAACCCGAGTGGTTAGCGCTGGATGCCGCCGTCGCATTGGCGATTGCACAACAACGTTGTGACGAATTAGAAGCCATTCGTGCACAACAACTTGGGCGTTATCAGCTCCACGAACATCACCCCTCGCTGGTGCGCCAACAGCAACGCAGCTGTCAGCAGCCTGCCCGCCTGAGCGAGCAAATAGCCACCGCCGACGGTGTGTTTTTGTTGGATGGCTCGATTGCGCTGCTGCAAGCCAGCTGGTTTGCCAGCGATGGCCAGGCACTGCCCTGGACTCAACGCCTGCGTACGACCTTCGAGCGTGGCGAGCTTTCAGTGATGGCGGTGGGCGCGGCCGCGCAGTTTGCGGTGGGCCATAGCGAAACCACGCCGCCCATGATGCAGGCCGACGAAAAAGAAGCCGGCGGCCGTTTGGTCTCGGCTTGGTGTGATCGCCATTCTTGCCAAGACGGCCACCACGAACTCCACGGTTTGGGTTTGTTCGAATACGGCAGTATCGATACCTACACTGCCGAACGCGGGCGTGAGTACCGCCTGCTTAGAGCTGCCGCTAGCGGTACCGGTATTGGCTTAGGCATTGACGACGGCACCTTGGTGCGCATTCAGTGGCTTGAGAATGGCCAAGTGGAGATGCGTGTTCAGGGTGAAGGCACGGTGTTATTGGTCGATACCCGTAAAGCCGAGTTCGATGCCAACGACGAAGAGTGGAGCCTGCGTGAGGCGCGTTTAAGCCGCTTGGTGCCTGGTACCTTGATTCGTATGGACGACGACAGCGACTACCAACTGCTGATGCCCGATACCCACGCGGGTAAACCGCTACAACTGATTCCGCCTAATCGCTTGGTCGATCCTTACTTCTTCCGCTCGTGGACACAATGGTTTGTGGCTAACGAGCTACCCTACGCCGAGGCCGAATACCATGTGCGCCCGCTGCAGGCCTTGCTGCGTTTACAGCGCCCTAAACAGGGCTTTCGCTATTACATCTCCGGTAATGGCTTGGTGGGTTATCGCGATTTAATAGCCGATCTCAGCTTTAACCGCAGTTAATGGCCTACGTGGTTAAAGGCCCACGTGGTTAAAGGCCTTGTAATTAAAAGTTTGGCGGCGACGCTTTAGGCCACCATGGGAAGAATGCGCTGGTTTCTTGTTGATAGCGACGGTAGTCGTCGCCGCGCGACTTTACGGCCTGCTTCTCGGTGTAGGGAATGCCTGTGATGCGGTAAAGAAAGATCAACATGATCACCGGTGCCAGCCAAATCCATAGGCCCCAACCAACTTCGCCATCTTGCCCCCAATACACACTGCTGACCATCAGCGGGTAGCTCAACCAGTGCAGCCACTCAAAAAAATAATTAGGGTGGCGAGAATAACGCCAAAGCCCACTGCGGCAAGTGACGCCCGGATATTGATGACGATGACGCGCCAATTGGCGATCGCTGATGGTTTCACCAACAATGGCGCCGATACCTAAGCCTAAACCTAAGAAAAATAAACTTGACTGAAGGCCCGTTGCCGTATTGTCAGCAAGACTTAAGCTGTTGAATAACAGATAAAAGCTCAAACCCAGCAGCCAAGCGATTAACGCCTGGGCTAGGAAAAACCAAAAAAACTTAAGCCCTGGCTTGGGTTCCCACAGTTGACGCAGGGCTTGATAACGTCCGTCTTCGGCCTCGCCACGAACGCGCCAAAACAAATACCAGGCCAAGCGCCCCGACCACAGCAAAGCGAGCCCCAGGGCTAGCAGAACAAACAAGCTCGGTGTCGACATCGACAAACTTTTTGAGTTGTCGCTCTTAAACAAGACAAAGCCGCCATAGAGCAATGCTTGTATTCCCATCAGTGCCGACCAAACCACATCTACCCAGCCTGCGTTGCGGCAGCGTTGTTGCCAATACCAAGTGGCGATCATGCTGAAGCTGCAAAACAGCAGCATCAGCCAAGCGTGTTGTGGCGTTAACATCGAAACTCCCAGCTGATCGTGGCTTCACACTCATAGCAAACCAATCACCTTTAAGTATGGCAAAGTCCTGTCAGTGTGGTGTCAAACCACCTCTTTGGATATGTGACACCCCGCAAGGGAATGGCTTGTGGGCTTTATGCGCCGTTCGGGAACGGTATAATCGCGCTCATGAATACCGAAAGCCCGCAAATGCCTTCATACCGTGTCGCGGTTTATCCCGGCACTTTCGACCCCATTACCTGTGGTCATATGGATTTGGTCAGCCGTGGCGCGCGTTTATACGAACGCTTGATCGTGGCGGTGGCCGAGAGCCCCCATAAAAAACCGTTATTCGACTTGGAAGAGCGCGTTGGCATGGCTCGAGAAGTCTTAGCGCACTTGCCCAACGTGGAAGTGATGGGCTTTTCTAAGCTGTTGGCTGAGTTTGTGCTGGAGCAAGGTTCGGGGGTCTTGCTGCGTGGTTTACGCGCGGTCTCCGATTTCGAATATGAGTTCCAGCTGGCCAGCATGAATCGCCATTTGGCGCGCCAAGTAGAAACCGTTTTTCTTACCCCAGCCGAAGAATTCAGTTTCGTTTCGGCCTCTTTGGTGAAAGAAATCGCTCGCTTAAATGGCAATGTGGCCAAGTTTGTACACCCCAGTGTGCGTACTGCCTTAATTGAGCGCTTTGGCGTCGGTGATGACGCCGAGTCGGGATAAACGGGCGCGTCATGGCACTGTTAATTAATGATCTCTGCATCAATTGCGATGTGTGTGAGCCCGCCTGCCCCAATGAGGCGATTTCGCAGGGTGTGGAGTTCTACGAAATTGATCCGGCGCGCTGCACCGAGTGTGTCGGGCATTTTGATGAGCCCCAATGTCAGGTGGTGTGTCCGGTGGAATGTATTTTGATCGACCCCGAACACACCGAGAGCCAAACGGAGCTCTTAAGTAAATATCATCAGTTGCAGCAATCGAGCGCTAAGGATTGAATCGATTGCCTCTGGCGATATGTTTTCACTAGCGAACCAAGCCGCAGGCTTAACGGCAGCGGCATTCACCCGGCGAACCCAAGACGAAGGAAACCCCATGGCGAATCTGCTGCCTTCTCATACGCGCGCGCTAGCGCGGCCAAGTCGTTCCATTACCGCGCGCTGGCGGTGTTGGGCGCTCATGTTGTTACTGGCGGTGGCCTTGCCTTCTTATGCTGTGGCACCGAAGCAGGCGGCCGTGGCATCAGCGCACTATTTGGCCACCGAAGCCGGGCACGAAATCTTGGCTGAAGGTGGTAATGCCTTCGACGCTGCGGTAGCTGTGGCCGCTGCATTGGCGGTGGTGGAGCCTTCCAGCTCAGGCCTTGGCGGCGGTGCGTTTTTCTTGATTCATCGTGCCGACGATGGTTTCCAAACCATGATCGACGCGCGCGAAACCGCGCCTTCTAAAGCCCACCGCGATATGTATCTAGATGCTAACGGTGAAGTGAATCGCGATTTGGCCGTTAACGGCCCACTGGCTGCCGGAATTCCTGGTAGTCCGGCGGGTATCGTTTATTTGGCCGAAAAATACGGCCGATTACCGTTGGCTAAGAGCTTAGCCCCAGCTATTCGCTTGGCACGTCGTGGCTTTCCTGTTGACGAGAAGTATCACGCCCTGCTGTCGTATCGCAAAGATGTCATGTTGCGCTGGCCTGCGGCCAGTCAGATCTTTTTACACGATGGTGAAGTGCCTGCTGTGGGCGATACCATTGTCAACGAGGATATGGCGGGCACTTTGGAATTGCTGGTTCGCGATGGCCATGATGGCTTTTATCGCAGCAACTTCAGCAAGCGCATGGCCGAGAGCGTGCGCTCGGCAGGTGGTATTTGGCGCGCTGAAGATCTGGCAGCGTACCAAGTTAAAGAACGCGAGCCGGTGATTATCGATTACCACGATCACCAACTGGTGACCGCACCGCCGCCTTCTTCTGGTGGTATCGCCTTGGCGGAGATTTTAAATATTCTCGAGCCCTATCCGCTGCAAAAGATGGATCGAGTACAGCGTGTGCATTTAACGGTTGAAGCCATGCGTCGTGCGTATCGCGATCGTGGTATTTATCTGGGCGATCC
This sequence comes from Lysobacterales bacterium, assembly GCA_022360675.1. Classification (GTDB taxonomy): domain Bacteria; phylum Pseudomonadota; class Gammaproteobacteria; order Xanthomonadales; family Wenzhouxiangellaceae; genus JAKSCJ01. The sequence continues at coordinate 1,670 of JAKSCJ010000477.1, read as the reverse complement.
CGATTTTGTAGAGGTGCCACAACGTTTACTCACCAGTTCCGATTACGCAGCGGGTTTGCGGGCAGGTATTAAGTTAGATCGCGCCACGCCCAGCGAAATGTTGGCAGGCTTTAATGATTCGCCCAAAGGCACCGATACCACCCACTTCTCGCTGATCGATCGTGACGGCAATATGGTGGCCGCTACGATGACGGTGAATCTGCCCTATGGCTCGGCCTATATGATTCCGGGAACCGGCTTTTTATTAAACAATGAAATGGACGATTTCTCGGCTAAACCCGGCGCACCCAATGCGTTTGGTTTATTGGGCTATAGCGCCAATGCGATCGAGCCGGGTAAACGCATGTTATCGAGCATGAGCCCAACCTTTGTGCTGGGTGAAGAACGTGTGGCGGTGTTAGGAACACCCGGTGGCAGTCGCATCATCACCATGGTGTTGTTGGGCATTTTAGATTTCCTCGATGGCAATGGTCCGCAGTCTTGGGTGGACTTACCGCGTTATCACCATCAGTACATGCCCGATAGCATTTCTGCCGAAAGCAATGCCTTTAATGAAGCAGAGATACAAGCCTTACAAGCTTTAGGTCATGAGGTAAAAGTGCGTGATCGTACTTGGGGCAATATGCATGGTGTGATGTGGAATCGTAACGACGGCAGCGTTAGCGCTGGTAGTGATCGCCGTTGGGCATCGGGTCGTGCCATTGTTCGGTAAGCCCGCTTAATAAGCTAGCTTAACGTATGTATAACATGTCATTGTCAATGCATGGCTAACCATACGATTTCGTATGGTTAGCTTGATTAATATAAACCGTATAATGGTTTATAGTCGTTTTGATAATTGAACTAAAGTTCAACTGCAAGAAGATTTAGTTATCACGGTCTAGTAGATAACTGCACCTGTTTTAGAAGGTACAGCAAGCCGCTAACACCTAAACTTTAAAAGCGGTATTCGATAGGGCTTCAATCATACGGAGTATATTGCGAGGGTTTAACAACCAACTCGCAGGTCAGCTATACCCTGAAAACCTATCTTCCCTAAAATCTTGATTTGCAGGTCTCCCATGCCATTAAAGAATTCTATTGAGGAAGTAGTGGAGTACAAAGGAAAGCGTACCCAGAGAAGCCGCGGCCATGAACGCCGTGAAGCCATCTTACGTGCAGCCTTACAAATCATAGCCAGGGATGGTATGCGTGCCGTGCGTCATCGTGCGGTAGCTAAAGAAGCTAACGTGCCATTGGCCGCGACCACTTATTATTTTAAAGACATCAACGAATTGATCTACGATGCCTTTGCTTATTTTGCTGCTGAAGGTGACAAACTTAAAGCTAAGCTCGAAGAACGCAGCTTTGCGGCTTTATCGGCATTAACCCCCGAGCAATTAAAACATGCCGATGCGCGCGAACAGTTTTTAGTTCACTTAACTGAACTGGTTGCTGAGCACATTTATGATCAAGTCGATCATAGTGATGATCGCCGGGTAGAAAATTCATTCCATATGCGCGCTTTGTACGATAACGAACTCAGCGCTATGCTAGCTTATAAACGTAACGAAATGCGTCCGAAGATTTCGCGCTTCTTTAGCGTTTGGGGCTTGCCCGATCCCGAGTCAGATACCGAGGCTTTCTTGGCTTTAGTTCTGCACTTAGAATACGAAACCTTGTCGGCGCGT
>JAKSCJ010000496.1 GCA_022360675.1 Lysobacterales bacterium | reverse complement strand
TTGCCATCGGCATCGAGAATAGGGTCAAGACTACCCGTAGCCTGCCACTGCACACCCAACTCACGCACGGTATCCACCGATACCTCGGCGATAATGGCTTCAACATGAACCTGAGCACGGGGTATATCCAAGCTGCGAATCACCGACTGCAACGTGCGGAATTCAGCCGCTGAAGCGGTAATCACCAAAGAGTTGGTTTCAGGATGGGCTTGAATACGCACACCTACGCTGGGCTCGCCATCGGCATCGGCCGTCTGGACGTTTTGGGTTACCGCTTCCAGAATGCCGACCAACGAGGCAGCATCGGCATAATTTAAGTGCACAACCTGGGTAGAGCCGCTGTTTTCCAGCGGTGTGTCCAGATGGTAAATCAGTGTGCGTAGTTTTAAGCGTTTACTCGGATCAGCACTGAGCAGAATCGAGTTTGTACGCTCGTCGGCAATCACTTGCTCGCCACTGCCCTCTTGTTGGGGTTCCAACAAGCGCAAGGTGCGAACCACTTCACTGGCCGAAGCATTTTGCAGCGCGATCACTTCGATACTTTGATCGTTGCGGCGGTCAATGCGCTGAACCACGCGCTCGATACGCGCCACATTACCCGCTCGATCGGCAATCAGCAGGCTATTACTACCCACATGGGCGGCCAGATGCGACTGCTGCGGCAATAATGGCCGCACCAGATTCACCACCTCTTGAGCTTGCACATGTTGTAGCGGAATCACCTTGGTGATGAGGTCGTCAGGGTTACCATCTAAAGCCAAATCGTTTTTCTGCTGACGCGCTTCCACATCAGGCAGAATGCGAATGGTGTCGCCCTCTTTAACCGCAGCAAAGCCATGCACTCTAAGCACGGAGAGAAAGAGATCGTAAATGCCTTTTTCGTCCATCGCTTGGGACGAAATCACCGTCACTTTGCCCTGAACCCGAGGATCCACCACAAAGGTGTCGCCGGTAATTTCTGCCACCGTTGCAATCAACGTCGACACTTCGGCATCTTTCAGATTCAAAATATGCTCTTGCTGAGCCCACGCCGGCATCGGGCCAGCGAGTGCCAGGGCCAACATAGGCACCATGACAATAGCTCGCATCGTAGACAACACAGACGTGATTGATTTCAATTTTTGATTATTCATGGCTGGTTGTTAGAAATAAATGAGTTGAGATCTGGCTTCAAGATCACGTCTCGGTCCCCCCGACGTACCGTTAAAGTCAGCGATTTGCCACCCTGCACTTGCTGAAAGATTGCCATCGCATCAGCTTGGCTGGTAATAGCCTGTCCGTTTACTTGGGTTACGACATCGTTGGCCTGTAATCCAAGCTGCTGAAAAACCTGCGCATTGCGCCCTGGAAATACTCGAAAACCGCCGCTTTTAACCGGTGCTACTTGCACCGAAGAAAGATGGTGGCCTTCGGTTCTACATCGATTACCGTTGGCTGAACAAGAGGACAGTCCGGAATTGGTATCCTTTGCTATTGTTGGAAGAGATGTTGGACTATTTGGGTGGTGCCCAAGTGTTCAACAAAATTGATTTGAGATCGGGGTGCTGGCAGATGCCAATTCGTGAGCAGGACATTCCA
>JAKSCJ010000207.1 GCA_022360675.1 Lysobacterales bacterium | reverse complement strand
GTGGTGGCGGCGGCGATGACTTCGACTTCCAATCGGTTGAAGGCAGCTGGTTAAACGATGCGGTTCGTGGCTCGGGTATTCTGTTCGACTACGGCCCCAGCATCGACCAAATGTTCGTCACCTGGGTTACCCATACCGTTGACCGTGAAATTCCCACCGATCCACCACCCGCAGACGACATCGGCTTCACCGGCCATCGTTGGGTGAATGCATTACTCACTCTAGACGGCAATGTGGCCACCGGCGATATGTTCGTGGTTGAAGGCGGTCAGTTCGACACTCCTGCCGACGACAATCAACGCAGCCGTGTGATTGGAAACATCACCGTGACCTTTAGCAGCTGCAACAGCGGCGTGTTCGAATACACCTTCGATGCGCCCATTAACCGCTCCGGCAGCTTCGATATCGTACAGCTGGAAAGCGTTGTTTCTCCCGGCTTTAGCTGTGGCGAGATGACAGAAACCCAATAAATCGGTTTCAGCAGTCAAGTAAAAAAGCCCCGCAGGTTGCGGGGCTTTTTTATGTCTGAAGTGTTTACGCTTAACTTAGCGCTTGCGCATGAGCAAAATTGCTGAGAACAGCATCAAAATGATACCCAGCAATAGCATGAGTGCCGTATCCCGCTGAATTCCGGGAATCAAGACCGCACGCGAAGGGTCGTCGGCATCGTAATACACATTAACAAAGCGACCCGGTGGGTAGCGATTACTCATCTCGTTGGCGTATTCATAACGCCCCGCCCATTGAATTCCTGCAAACACCAAGCGATTCGACTGAAACTCAGTACCATCGACTTGATAGCGATAGCGAATCTGCGGTGTATACAAGGCACTAGACAGACGCGTGACACTGATACCCGACTCAATCACTTGGCCGTTGACGGGCAACCACTGGGTTGATTGTTGCGCCCGCCACATAGCAACGCCACTGAGCACACAGAGCACTAAACCCAAACTAATAAAAAGTGAGATAAAAAAAGTTTTCATTCCGTGGTTTGAACCATGGTCTCGTCATGAAAACAACCTTGTTGTAAAAACGCGTCCACTTGGCGTGCCACCATTGCCGACATCACCATCCCTGTATGCGTTACGGGTAAAATAATTTCATCTTGAGCACCAGCCAAACGGGTTTCACCCACCGATACCGTGCCATCACCATGGCCGCCAACACCACCTAAAACACGCCCTACACCCACATTTCGATTACCGGCCAAGACGCCCACCTGGGTACTTTTAGGCGCACGCGCGCCCTGCCCTAAAAGATCGGCATTGGCACCCACAATCCACTGACTCCACCAGCGTTTTGCCAGGCGTCGCGCCACCCCGCTCCCACGAACCGGGCTACCCAGTAAAACGGCACGCGGCACTTGCAGCTGAGTAAATTCGTTTAAGGCACGTAAGATCAGCAATCCACCCATGCTGTGACCGACCAAAAAAACCGGACACTGCTCACGTTCGATACACCGGCGCAAAGCCTGTGTCTGTTCGCTGATCTGGCCAAACACACTGGGGTAATCGAAGCTCACCACACGATAACCGCGACGCCGCAAGCGCGACGCTAACAGCTTCATGCCAGCCGCTCGATACCACAGCCCGTGCACCAGAACCACTACACCTTTTTGCTCAGTGCGCAGGCTCGATTGTGTTGACTGGGCGGTATCGCTCAGCGTATCTGAAGACGAGGAATGTTGGCTCATCAAATTACAATCGGAGAACGGCAAAACATCGGAAACCGGTGTAACGACAGACACTAAACGTACCTCTTTAAGATTGACCCAAGCCATCAACATACTAGCGTGCACATTATTGATGAGTGATTAAACAGACCCAAACAAGCTTCAATTCCATTCAGCAAAATTTAGCCAAATTCCCACTGATAGGCACGTAAAGCCATCTGGTTACTCCACGATAAACAACGTGCGATGGCTTCATCGACGCTCACCCAGGCGTAGTCCACATGCTCTTTAGGGTCGATATTAACGCTTGCACTGAGGGGCACTCGTGCAACGAACTCATGCTCTTCATTGAAGCGAATGTGGGAGGGATATTTATGACGGTATTGAGGGAAAATTTCAAAGCGCCGTACAACCCGGCGATCGATCATGTGCAAGGGTGTCAGAGTGGTTTCTTCCGCCAACTCTCTAAGCGCCGCGGCTTGTGTTGCTTCACCCCACTCCACGCCACCGGTCACCGATTGCCAAAACCCAGGCCAACTCGCTCGTTCTAGGATCAGGGTTTTACCGTCTTCTCGGAGAATCAAAACCAATACCGAGACCGCTTGCCGCCCTGATTGCCCGCCTTGCTGCTGTCGCTGCTGCACAAGGTCAGCACGCTGTGTGCCTTGCCTTTGTGCCTGAGCGTTGGGTATTTGCCGAGACTCGGACACACGCCCTCCCGTGCGATCGAATTCACTATCATGCCATAGCAACGAAAAACCGGACACAAGGCCCGGTTTTTCGGATTCAGTTCAATACAAGCGCCGTTACGCCTTACTAACGGTGTTGATATGCAGCTCGTCCAATTGCGCTTGATTCACCGTTGAAGGTGCATCGGTGAGCGGACAAGAAGCCGTGGCGGTCTTGGGAAAGGCCATCACTTCGCGGATCGATTCTTCACCAGCCATCAATGCCGAGATACGATCCAAACCAAAGGCGATACCACCCAGCGGTGGGCAGCCGTACTGCAGGGCTTCGAGTAAGAAGCCGAAACGATCTTTGGCTTCTTCTTCTTCGATACCCAGCAGGTTAAACACGACCTGCTGCATAGCGTTTTCGTGAATACGAATGGAGCCACCGCCGATTTCCATGCCGTTTAGCACCATATCGTAGGCGCGTGATAATGCCGTGCCGGGGTTAGCCGCCAGCTGCTCTGCATCGTCCACGCTGGGTGCGGTGAACGGGTGATGCAAGGCGAACCAACGTTGGCTGTCTTCGTCCCACTCGAACATGGGGAAGTCCACCACCCATAGCGGTTTCCACCCTTCTTGCACCATGCCACGATCTTTACCCACTTTTAAGCGGACCGCGCCCATGAAATCGTTTACGGTTTGGGTTTTACCCGCACCAAACAATAGTAAATCGCCTTCGCGAGCACCCAATTGAGTGTGTAAGGCATTGACGTTATCGTCGTCTAAAAACTTGCTGAACGAACTTTGCACACCCGCCACACCAGCGCTTGCTTGGTTGACTTTCATCCAAGCCAAGCCTTTGGC
>JAKSCJ010000303.1 GCA_022360675.1 Lysobacterales bacterium | reverse complement strand
CGCGCATGGCCCGGTTCTTCTCGACGCTGTTGCCGTGGGGCACGACCACGACCGCGGCAAGGCCGTGGGCGCGCGCGGCGAAGGCGACGCTCTGCCCATGGTTGCCTCGGGTGGCCGAGATCACACCGGCCACATTGGGCTGGGCACGAGTGAGCTTTTGCATAAAGGTCATCCCGCCACGGCCTTTAAACGCGCCTACCTGGGTATGGTTTTCGTGCTTCACCCAAACCTGTGCTTTACACGCTGCCGACAACAAAGGCCAGTGAATCGCGGCGGTGGCCGGATAATGAGCGGCGATTTGATCTCGCGCAGCAACGATTTGAGACAAATTGGGTAAAGTTGTCGGGCTGTTTTGCTGAGGTATGGCGTTCATTCAAATCCTTCCTGTATTGGCGCGTTATGGAGTGCTACACGCCGAACTCAGTACGCTGCGCTTTGTAGGAAAAAGACTACGTAAAATACAGTAAATTCCTGTCAGCCTAGCGATCAGCATTAGCTTAGAATAAATGCATAAATAATGATGTTCCCGTTGATATGACGCATCACACGTAGAGCATCGAATCGAGGGCTGGCAATTGCCAGAGCAGGATTGGCCATCCTACTTAATGCGGCCGGACACGGTGCCTTGCACCAATCGTGCGCTGGGTAGCTTCGCTGCCCAGTGCATGATCACTTCACCTCACTCTATATCGCTAAGCCGTATTACTAAGTCTAGGTGCCCGTCCAACCTAATGTGTCTGTCCATTGGGTTTTCTCCACTGGGTCTTCAATTTCCACATCATTTTAATATCCGCACCCATCATGCCGCTATCGCAGTGTTACGACCATGACTTGATCACAACATTACATTGTTAATGCTTAAACCAATAACAATAAACCCACATCATAATGGCCTATAAGCAACATTCGTGAGCGCAACAAGCGGTGTCGATTACTGCCGTATTGCGCCACCTCAAGCGGTGGTGAGATACAATAAATCATTGCTTTCATTTGAATTGGATCTAAGCGATGACTCAGCAACGCGATCGCATTTATCAGCACGCCCAAGAACAAATTGAACCATTCCGCTTCGATGAGCGGGTTGTGAAAGTGTTCCCTGATATGATCCAACGTTCGGTACCCGGATACTTACCGATACTGGAACAGCTGCCCTTACTGGCACGCCAAGTGGTGGTACCCCAAAGCCGGGTTTACGATTTGGGTTGCTCTTTAGGGGCCGCCACGCTAAGTATTCGTCGTGCCATTCAAGTGGAAGACTGCGAAATTATCGGCGTGGACTGCTCCGAGGCCATGGTCACCCGCTGTCGCGAGATCATGGCTCAAGATAATTCCCGCGTGCCGGTGGAAGTGGTGCAGGGCGATATTCTGACGCATCCTATCGAAAACGCCAGCTTAGTGGTAATGAACTTCACCATGCAGTTCATCAGCCCCGAGCAGCGCGCCGACTTAGTGCAACATATTTTTGCCGGCCTGCGTCCTGGCGCAGCCTTTGTCTTCGCCGAGAAACTGCGCTTCGACGACGCCGAAGAACAACATTTAATGACCGAGTGGCATCACGACTTCAAACGCGCCCAGGGCTACAGTGATTTAGAAATCGCACAAAAGCGCGCCTCTTTAGAACGCGTAATGCTACCCGATACCGAAGCTATTCACCGCCAACGCCTGCAAAGCGCGGGGTTTGTGCGTATCAGCCAATGGTTTCGCTGCTTGAATTTCAGTGCCTTTGTGGCCTTTAAACCAGAATAATTGAATGAATCCGCTGACTTACTATCAAGACTTTTTCACGCTGCTCCAACAGCAGGGCAATCAAGACTGGGCGCAACAGCTACAACCCTGGTTAGCGGCTTACTTCCGCGACCCCAATCACGGCGACTACAACAAATGGCTCGCCGCTTTAGAACAGCTGCCACCGGTAGATCAGCGTCTCGATAGTCAACGTAATGTGCCGCGCTTTGGCGCTGATCCCGACGATGCCGTACCGCTGCACCAAGAAGCCTTGAACCAAGCGTTGCTGGCCTTGCGCCCATGGCGTAAAGGTCCGCTGGATATCGGCGGTATTTTGATCGATACCGAATGGCGCTGCGATTGGAAATGGCAGCGGGTTGAACCCCACTTAAGTTCGCTGGCCGGGCGCCATGTACTCGATGTGGGCTGTGGCAACGGTTACTACAGTTGGCGCATGTTGGGCGCCGGAGCCGCCAGTGTTACCGGGATCGATCCCAGTTTGTTGTTTGTGATGCAATGGCTGGCTTGTCGCCATTACGCAGGCAATGCGCCCGTCTGGGTATTGCCATTGCGACTGGAAGACTTACCCGCTTCAGTCAACGCTTACGATACCGTCTTTTCCATGGGCGTTTTGTATCATCGTCGCGATCACATGGAACACCTCCGGCGCTTGCACGAACTCACCACTGCACAAGGTGAGCTGGTGCTCGAAACGCTGGTGAATCCTCATGGCGACGATATCATGCTCGATAAAAGCGATCGTTACGCGCGTATGCGTAATGTGTGGCAGATTCCCAAGCCCCAAACCGTTCAGACCTGGTTAGCCGAGGCAGGCTTTACCGATGTACGCATGGTCGACATGGCCACCACCACAACGGCTGAACAAAGCAGCACGGCCTGGATGCCATTCGATTCTTTAGCCGAAGCGCTAGCACCCGGCGATATTGCCCATACCGTTGAAGGTCACCCGGCACCGGTTCGCGCGGTGTATGTGGCACATAAGTAGATCAACGACCGCAGCTTAGCTGAGCGTGGCTTAAGCAATACCAACAAAAAAACGGCCGCTGCAGAACATGCAGCGGCCGTTTTTTATTGCGCTTGCCAGAGGTTGAAGCGTGGGGGGTGTTGACGAGATATCGACAGCGTCAGTGCCATCGGTTGAGCATCCGTGTTGCCACAAACACATCACCAAGTATCAGCACATCCGCTGCCGATCTCCCCCTCCTGTTTGTTCATACAATGATGACAATAACTAAGCTGCCAGCAATTCTTCACGCACTAAGCAGGGCAAGCAATCGCTTAAACCGGCCAGTGTTTGAGCCATCGATAGGCCACACAGCTGCGCCAAAGTTGCTAAGTAATCGCGCCCGATCAGTGCATCCAGTTGACGTGGTTGCAAAGTCCGTTTTTGACCACAATCCCAAGCTGTTAACAACTCACCTAAGCCTTGCTCTACGAGCCAGCGCTTAAGGCCTTCCCGACCGCCATAGTCTTGCGTTAATGCAACAGCAGCGCGCTCAACGGCTTTCTCTTCACCGTTCAGAGCGAGACGTAAGTAAGGAGTAATTTGAGATGATGTTTGGGTATGCATGCTCAATCCTCACTTTGTGGTTCTAGCTTATTATTCTGCATACAAATTGATGACACCGCAGTTAAAGCTTGTGACGGCTTGGGCTGGCTATTGCGCTAGCAATAAGCAGCACTGCGATGCGCTTTCCTTAAGACATCGGCGCGCAGCCATGGCCACGCACCTGAAGTATTCGAGTGTCATGTCGAGTCAGTCTGACGATCGACTCCAACGGCCGTAACGACATTCCAGCCCTATCAAGACGTAGAACTTAAAACAGTTTGCTTAGTGCGCCTAAGCCCTGCTTCAGCAGATCGTCGCCAGTACTGGCTTGACCGTCGGGGGTGAGTTTATCGACCAGTTGCGGTAGCGCATCGCTTAACCCCGAGAGCAATTGGCTCTCCGACAACTGACTACCCTGGGCCAGCTCACTAATACGGCTTGAACCCAGCGCATTTTGTAATTGTGCGGCACTCAAGGCCTGATTAGTACCGGTGCCCACCCACGAGGAAATGAGATCGCCCATGCCGTTTTGCTGGAACTGGGCCAACAAACCCTGGACTCCGCCTTGCTGTTGCAACAAGTTCATCGCCAGTTGCATCACCACAGATTGCTGAGACTCACCACCGCCCAAGACATCTGTAATTTGATCGAAAATACCCATGTTCAGCTCCTCTGTGTTCAACACACGCTTATCAGCGCTCTGTGTTCAGCGCTTTCGTCAATGCCGTTTCATCATGGTTTGTAAAACGGCAGGCGCAAATTATTACCCATAACGCAGGAAACCGATGTCAACAACCGTCACAACGCTTGTCGACATCGGTTTTAGCAAACCAGATCCGTTGTTTGTTTATATCTTAGCTCTCAAGTAATACACGTAGCATCCACGCCGATTTTTCGTGAACTTGCATACGCTGGGTAAGCAAATCGCAAGTGGGCTCATCGCCAGCGGCTTCTGCTAAGGGAAAGACCTCACGCGCGGTACGCGCGATGGTTTCGTTGCCGATCACCAAATTACGAATCATCGCTTCAGCCTTGGGATGGCCTTCTTCTTCGCTAATGTTGGTAAGGCGAGAAAAAGCGGCGTACGAGCCTGGTGCATAGCTGCCCAGGGCGCGAATTCGCTCGGCAATTTCATCGACCGCCGCGGCCAGCTCGGTGTATTGGGTTTCGAACAAGGCATGCAAAGTGCCAAACATAGGCCCGGTTACATTCCAATGATAATTATGTGTTTTTAGATACAGGGTGTAACTATCAGCCAGTAAGCGAGATAAGCCTTCAGCTGTTTTCACGCGTTGCGCTTCATCGATACCAATTTGAATTTCCATGAAACCGCTCCTAATAATCAATGAAATGAAACTCGATTAATCCGCCATAGTGTTGATCAGCATAGTAACCATCACGAGTGCTGACACACCTTCATTAGTTAGTATATTAAAGCTAACAAAGGTAAGCGATGACTTATCTTACGACGTGCCAAATAAAATTTGAAATCGATATTTACTCCATAAAAAATAACACTTGCCTATATAAAAACACACACCAAAACAGCAACAAAACCACTCAAAAACCGATGAAACCCAGCAAAAGCTTTCGTTATTCAGCAGCAATAGGTAAAGACATAACAAAAGCACTGCCCCCTAAATTACTTTTGCTCACCCCCACTGAACCACCATGGCTTTCGGCCACACCGCGCACCAAAGCCAAACCCAGGCCGCGTAAGTGTGCGGCCGATTCACGCGCCGTATCATCCGCACGAACACGGCTGTAAAAGGGCTCAAACACTCGCTCTCTTAAGGATTCATCAATACCGGGACCATCGTCTTGCAGCAATAACAGTAAGCCCGAGCCGTGCCACTGCCAGCTCACACGGCCGTGGCGGGCACCGTGTTTCGCCGCATTCATCAAGAGGTTGGACACCGCCCGCGACAACCAATAACGGTCGGCCTGAAAAGCGTCGGGCGTGGCAGCAGCAGCTTGGATTTCCCAACAACAAGCTGGGTAATGAGCCATGACCTGCTGAACTAATGTTTCGATCCACGTTTGTACATCGAAATGACTGCGTGTTAACGACAGCGCACCTTCGTTTAAGCGCGCCAGATACACACTTTCATCTAACAGGCTTTCTAAATCGTTAAAGGCTTGGTCAATCTGTTGGGCTAGCGCGCTTGCTTCAGTTGGCGTGCTTTGATCGGAAGCATTCGATACGGCGGGTTTCAAGGCATCGACGGCAAACATCAAGCGTTGTAATGGCCGCTTAAACTCGTGAGCCAATAAACCCATGGCCAAATGCGGTGGCTTACTTGCTTGATCCGCTTGTGCTGTACGACGTTTTGCCTGCCATCTTAAATAACGCGACCACAGCGCTATCAAGAGGCTGGCATACACTAACCATAGTAATAGCTCAGGCCACCAATGGGCCTGGGCGAGCTGTCCAAGCCAAGTCAGCTGAGCGCCATCGCGGTGCAGCCAATGTTGCAACGCCAAGGTGCCTGCGGTTAACACCAGCACGCACAAAGCAAATAACAGCCTGGCTAAGCATGAACTAAGCGCTGCTCTGGCTTTCATCAGCCAGCAAACAAATAACCCACCCCACGCACGGTTTTAATTAACTGCGGGCATTTCGGATCGTCCCCCAGTTTTTTTCTCAAGCGCGAGATGCGTAAATCAATCCCTCGATCGATGCCGTTGTATTCCAGTTTACGCAGGCGTTGATAAATTTCATTACGTGCTACTACCGAGCCTCGTTGGCACGCCAGTAAGGCCAGTAAATCGAACTCGGCATTGGTGAGCTCCACCTCATGACTGGCTTTATGAACGGCACGTTTTTTCAGATCCACCACCAAGTCATCACAGCGAATGACGCTGGGCTCTTGGCTTTGTTTGGCTTGTTCGGGTTTAGCGCGCAGTTGGGCACGCACATGGGCTAATAAAACACGCGGCTTCACAGGCTTGGTTAAATAGGCATCGGCACCTAACTCTAAGCCCGTGATCATATCCACATCTTCAGCCAAGCCGGTCAGCATGATGATGGGTTGTTTGAATTCGGGTCGAATTTCACGACAAATGCTCAGGCCATCGAGTTCGGGCATGAGTAAATCTAACAAGAGTAAATCGGGTGGTTCGCGACGAATTCGAGCAATCGCCTGGGTGCTATCGTATTCGTAACTGATACGGTAATGATGCTGAGCCAGATAATGACCAACCATCTCGGCCATCGCGCGATCATCGTCAACAATTAATATATGACCACAGCGACCTTGCACGATCTCTGGGGATTCTTCAGATGCTGGCAGCTGGCTTAGATCGGTGCGTGAATCAAACACAAGCGCCCCCTACAAACCGCAAACCCTGCGGCTTTTTCTATTATTCTTGCCCTGATAAGTCGATACTTAGCGATCGTTGCTTATCATCTTTTTTGTTCTTATTAGAAAAGATAGTTTAGCACTCTTGTCATATAAAACCGTTAACTTCTAAACAGAAGCCAAAGGTCACCAGAACGGTTTACCCAATACAAACAGATACAAAATGGATACATAGAGGCTCTGGCATGAATAAGAATGACATGTTTCCATGTCCGGGTGATGAAATTGCTTGTTTACTATAAGCAAGTTTCTGCGTGAGATTGCCCCCCTTTATCCCACGTAGATTTCTGTCTGCCAGAACAGGTCACAGTCCGCCTTACTGGCATCAAGACAGGCTTGCACCCCTTAGCAATAAACAAGCCATTTCCTCACATTGAGCCCCAGGGCCCTCTTCTGGATGTTGAGGGCCCGATTCATTGTAGTGCCCGCCCTCTTCTGGATGTCGAGGGCCCGATTCAGTTTTAGAGCACGAACCAATCTCTCGCAAGCACATCCCACAAGTATTCAAAAAGCGCGCAAACAGCTAAGCACTAAGGCATGGGCTCAGACCAAGGCAATAATCCGG
>JAKSCJ010000430.1 GCA_022360675.1 Lysobacterales bacterium | reverse complement strand
TGTACGTACCCGATGGCTTAAATGATCCGTTAGTCACCGGCGATGCCGAAACCTTAGGCGCATTAAACAACTTCATTAATTCAGAAGGCTGCTTAAGCGACGCTCGCGGCAGTATTATCGATCGCCACGCTTGCCGTACCCGTTGGGTGAACCGCCTAGACTTGCACTTCCTGCAAGAAATCGCCTTACCCGGTTGGGATCACCGCTTAGAACTCACCTTTGACATCGAAAACCTGACCAACCTCATCGACAACGATTGGGGTCGTCAATCCAGCTTCTTACAACCCTTCAATGCACCGGTTGTAGACGTTGCTATTAACGATCAAGGTCAATATGTGTATTCCAACTTCCGCGAACCGGTAGAAACCGTTTCGACTATTCCTTCGGTTTGGAAAATGCAGTTTGGCATTCGGTATCGGTTCTAAGAGTTTTTATGATTTGGGTTTGATTTGAAAGCCTGAATGTTTGAAGAAGGGTCGCTGGTTTTAGCGGCCCTTTTTTTGTGGGGGCGGAAGCCTACAGTTTTTGTTTCGCCACCTATTAAGGCTTTTTTTCTTAAGACACACTGTCGTGTGGCGGCGAGGCCCTTTTCCCAAGCGGCAAAAGGGCCGAAAAGCGCTTGGCGTGAAATCAGAAAGATCCATATTCGCCGAAAGTTCTCGGCGACCATGATCAAACGGCCTTCTGCCTTTGATCACTGCACTCGCATCCTTGCTCGTGCTCGCCTGTGTTTTGTTGAGCTCGGTGGGGCGCTAAAGTTAGCATCCCCAGCGATATCAATTTAAATCGTAGACAGTATTCAGCCAGAAGCTTTGAATATTATTGGCGTCCTCTTTATACAAGTTGATGATGAACTAACGAAACCTTCGATCACTTCTTTGTATTGGGTATCTGTCGAAGGTGTGAGTTACAACAGCCATCATATTAATGATGTATACCGGTAAAATCAGCTACAGTTAAATCATGGTATTCTGTTAAACGATCGTTGTAATTAAAGCAGATTATATTTTGTGCCGCCACCTAGCGAAGTTACGAGAGAAATCCTACGGCTGTGCTAGCGACGAAACCAATAACTCGAAGTGTATCGAAAGATATGTCTAAGCATGCTGAATGCTGTATTAGCAATATTTAGGAAAGCCGCTTTGAATGTTAGAAATGAAGCGTTGAGTTAAATAATATGTCTTCTAGAAATAAAGATATTGACTTAGAAGATCTGGAATATCGGCTTAAGAGCGTATATGAAGAATATCCGGGTCAGGTGATTTTGTTCGCGGCTCGGTGTGCAGCTCGTGTATTGCCGTTGCTCGCTGTTAATGGTCGCTTTGATTTTTGGTTGAGCGGCACTAATGAAGATAATCGATTTGTGCATTTGGTTTCAGTATGGAGAGCTATATTAACCACTTTTGAATATGCAAGCCATGATAAAAAGGCTGGATTTAACACCAACTCTGATGGCTATGCTTCTGATATAGCGATCGCGGCTTCGGCCGCGGCCACTGACGCCGGAGAAAACTATTATGCCGAAATTGCCGCTTCAGCTGCATACATTTCAGTTTCTTCTACTTATGCCACCAACTCAGATGTATGTACTGCTTATGCCGCCCATGTTGCTTATTCCTCCAGTGTTAACAAGGAGCTCACGAAGCAAACTCTGATTGATCTTCAATATTTAGAAAAAAATGAGCCTTTCTTTCAGCATCCATTGTTCGCTATTGAGGTTACTTTTAAAACCAATGAGTCACTGCAACGATGGGGTGATGCGTTAACAGCTTTAGCGATTGAGTATCGTAATCAAGGGTATGAGCGGCGTGCTGAAATTGTCTTAAATATTAAAAATGCATATACTCAGCTGCGAAATGGAAAATCGAGCATCGAATCTATTCAAGAATGGGTTCATAAGATATCAAAATACTCGAGTCATAAATCTAAGTCTAATCATCAAACGAGCCATCCAAAGCCAGAAGAAATTCTTGGTGAAGAAGTTGTTTTAAGTAAGTTTAACTATTTAGCTAATGATCTACTGCAAGAGGGTATACAAGGTGAAGACGCATTAGATCGAAATAAGCTAGCGAATGCTTTTGCAAAAGTAATATCCAGCCCTACGTTAAACCATTTGACTATTGGTTTGTTAGGCGACTGGGGTTCTGGAAAGAGCTTTTTGCTGCGCTTAATTAAAGAACAATTAAATGAAGAGCAGCAAGATGTTCGATTTATTTGTGGTGAATTTAATGCTTGGCGTTATGAAAACAGCGGTAATATCCAAGCAGGTATCGCGCAAGAGGCAGTATCCGCGCTAACAAAAAACCTCGATGTAGTGGAAAAATTTTGGATTGCTTTTGATTTTGCAAAGTATTTGCATAAATGGAAGTTGGCCTTAGCGGCAATATTATTACTGATCTTTGTCGGAAGTGTATTTGCCTTTTTTATATTAACGTTTTTTGTTGATGATACAGAATATATTAAAACAGTATCTGCTTTTTTAGGATTGGGTAGTTTGGCAGGTTCATTAAAGTTTCTAAAAGGTATTAGCGCTCATCCATTGGCTAATGAACTTAAAACCTACTTGAAGCTGCCTACGTACAGCGCCGATCTCGGTAAGGTGCCTGTTATGCAAGAAGATTTAAAGTGCTTATCTGATTTGAGGTTGGGAAATAAGCGATTGTTTGCTGTATCGGGACCAGAGTTACGTCTACTCTATGTGGTTGATGATTTAGATCGCTGCGGCCCCGAAGGTATTGTAAAAACTCTAGAAGGCATTCGTTTGATGCTGGATATCCCTCATGTAATCGTTATTATCGCTATCGATCCTCGTATTGCGCTAGCGGCCTTGGCAACGCACTATGAGAAAATAGCCAAACATCATGGTGGGCGTAGTGAGCTAGCGATTGCTCGGGATTATCTAGGTAAGATAATCCATCTACCTGTTTCATTGTCAAAACCAGATCAAGAAACGGTTACCGCTTACGTAGAGCGTTTGTTTGGTGATCAAGACGTAGAGGCGACTGAACCTGCCGACGGAGCGGGGACAGAAAAGATTACCAGTCAAGAAGAGGAAGGTGATCAGAAAAATATTAGTAGTGACCGTTCGAAAGATACTAATCAAGATGAATCTTCTGATTTAGGTTCGATTAGCTCTACACTGCCACCCCCCGAAGTAAAAACAGTAACAGGAATGGACCCTCAGCACCAAACCGCTTTTAAATATTGGATTACCGCGTTTGATATGCACAACCCACGCCAAATTAAGCGTCTTTTCAATAGCTATAACCTAATGCGCCACTATTATGGTGAAGAACCATTAGACGAAAGCGGAAATGATCATGCTTATCCTCGTATGGTGGGTTTGATGTTGCTGGAATGGATGAATGAAAAACCTCGTGAAGAACGCAACGGATATAAAAAAGCTTTACAAGTTGCGGCTGATATTCCGGAGGAATTACCTGAAGATTCATTAATTCGTGTGGCGTATGAAATTGTTAAGCCAATTGCCTGGGAAACCGAAGTGGAGCCGTTTGTTTTGCCTGCAATTGAGAATAAGGTTATTGAAGATAAGGGAAGTACTACCGAAGGGAAGTTAGGTAATATTACTTAGTTACAGTTTTTCCTTTTATAGTTTCGCCGCTACACGGCTTGCGTTTATTGTTATGCCACGTTACGGCGGCGAGGTACTTTTTCCTGGCGGCAAAAGTACCCAAAAGCGCCTTGGATTTTTTATTACGAATAATGTGTTGTCGTATAGCTCACGGCACACGCATTCAAAGGCTCTTAGCC
>JAKSCJ010000177.1 GCA_022360675.1 Lysobacterales bacterium | reverse complement strand
GTATTTGGAAGAAACCGCCGGTACTATTTTCCATGAACTCGCCCACCAAGTGCTATACGTTGCTGGCGATACCGGTTTTAACGAGGCCTATGCCACCTGGGTTGGACGTGCTGGAACGCGCGCTTGGTTAGAGAACTTAGAAGATGACGAAAGCTTATTGGCATGGGAAAAACGTACCGAGTGGCGTCAAAACTATTACTATATGCTGCAAACCGCCAGGGATGAGCTGGCTCGGGCTTACAACGACAACCACGATGCTGCCCACAAGCGGCAGGCGAAAACCCAGCTATTTCAACAGCTGCGAGAACGTTTGGAAGCCCAGCAAATGCCTGTCCCCGATCCCTTAAATAACGCGCAATTGGCGATTGTTGCAACCTACGAGGATGGGGTAAAACGCTTCGCCAAGCTGTTTCAATGTCATAATATGGACTGGAAACGCTTTCATGCCGCAGCCAAGGTCATTGCAAAATGGCCCGCCGCACAACGCCAACAATGGTTGCAAGGCACGATTGATACGCCACCAGAAGTGTGTCACCTTACGCGCGCACAGCGAACAGAAAAAGATAAACCGTGAAGCAAAGCCGCTCGTCCGTGAAGCCAAGCCGCCCCTTGTTGATCGCCATGGCCATCGCCATGGGTTCCGCTTGGCCCGTACATGCCGTGCTGGCACAGAGCAATCCTGGGTCTGATCCCAGCGATGCCAATGCCAGCGCCAACAGCACTCCGCCGCCGTTATCGTGCTCGGCGCGTTTTGATTTAACCCCACGGGGCGAACACGGTGTGCGCGCTGGCGCACCCTTTGTGATTAACGCCGAAGAAGTCGATTTGGCCCGCATTGGCCAGTCCGAGTTCATCGGCGAAGTCGAGCTGCAACGGGCCGACCAAGAAGTCGAAACCGGCCGCTTGCTCTACAACAAGAGTATCGGCGAGGTATTGCTGCCCGAGGCACTGCAATACAGCGACGCCGACTACATCATTACCGCATCTAATGCGCGCTATTTGGTGAACGATGGTAGCGCTTTCTTCGAAGATGTCGAATTCCAGGTAAAAGGCAGCACCGCCAACGGCGATGCCAAACAGGTGGAAGTTCAACCCGAAGGTTTAGCCCACGGCCGCGACCTGCACTTCACCACTTGTCCTGGCGAAGACCCCGCATGGGAGTTATCGGCAAGCCGGGTGAAGCTAAATAGTGAAGAAGGCGTGGGTGTTGCTCGCAACGCCACCTTAAAATTTAAAGGGGTACCGCTGGTTTATCTGCCGTGGTTGAGTTTTCCTTTAGATGACCGCCGCAAAACGGGTTTTCTGTACCCAACCTTCAGTACTACCAGCGATAACGGTCTGGATTTCGCCTGGCCCTTTTATTGGAATATCGCACCCAATTTAGATGCCACCTTCACGCCTCGTTATATTTCAGATCGCGGCCCGGCCATTGCCGGTGAGTTCCGCTATTTGACTCGTCGCAGTGGTGGTATTTTTGAAGTGGATTACCTGCCCGACGACGATGTGTTCGGTCGCGATCGTCACCGCTGGGCCACCCGTTTAAGCTATCAACTGGCCACCCGCTGGCGCGCCGATATCAACGCCAGCCGCGTGAGCGATAACGATTACTTCCTCGATTTTAGTAATAACATCGACGAGGCCACCATTCAGTTCCTGCAAAGCCGTGCCAGTATTCGTGGTGGTGGCGATGGCTGGAACTTACTGCTGCAAGCCGATACCTTCCAGGTTTTAGATCGCGATGTACCCGAAACCCGTGAGCCGTATCGCCGTTTACCGCGCTTGGCCATCGATGGCCGCTGGCCGCTGTTGGGTAATGTGGACTTTACTTTAGACAGTGAGTTTGCTTACTTCGACCGTGACGTAGGCATTACCGGTGCGCGTTTGGATTTGCATCCAGCCATCGAGTGGCAATTGATTCGCCCGGGTTGGTTTGTGAAGCCACGCGCGGGCGTGCGCTACACCACCTACGGCTTGCATCGCAATGCTGAAGGCGCAAACGACAGCCCCGAGCGCACGTTGCCGATCCTAAGCTTAGACAGTGGTTTGGTGTTCGAGAAAACCCTAGACAGCGGTAATCGAATGACCTTAGAGCCGCGTTTTTACTATCTGTATGTGCCCTTTGAAGATCAAAGCGATTTGCCCATTTTCGATAGTGCGGACCTCACCTTTGGTCTGAGTCAGCTGTTCACCACCAACAGCTTCTCCGGTGCCGATCGCCAAACCAACGCGAATCAGGTGTCTTTAGCGGTGACCTCGCGCCTTATCAACGGTCAAAATGGCCGCCAAGAGCTGGATGTCACCTTAGGTCAAACGTTCTTCCTTAGAAGCCCGCGTGTGAGTCTTAACGAAAACGCAGTGGAAGAAGACGAAGATGTATCTGCCATCATCGCCGAGGTTAACTATCGTCCGCTAGATCGCTGGACTGCCAGCGCCGGTATTCAGTTTGACCCTGAAGATGGCGAGACCGATGTGGGCCTCACCAGCTTGAGCTACAGCGGTAAAAAAGGCGATCGCTGGACTTTGGGCTACCGCTTCCGTCGCGATCGGGTCGATCAGGTGGATTTCCGCGTGAAATACCCCATTAACGAGCGTTGGAATCTGTTGGGCCGCTGGAACTACTCGTTCCGCGAAGACTCCACCCTAGAAGCCGTGGCTGGTTTCGAATACGAAAGCTGCTGCTGGGCCGTGCAAGTGGTGGGCCGTCGTTTCGTGAACGATCGTGGCGGCAGCAGCCGAACCGGTATCTTTGTAGAATTACACCTAAAAGGTTTGGGTAGCTTAGGTCGCCGACCTTACGATTTATTCGGTAACTCAGCCGCCGCGCGTCGCGGCCTGTAAGTTCAGCTACCATGATGCGATTCAATGCGCTGCAGCCTAAACGGCTGCAGCGCATTGAATCGCGATAAAAAACGGTGCCGATTTAACATTCCGTTCTTACGATTTAACGGACACTTGAGCCTTAGCAGATTAAAATCGGCCACCTATTACTGTATTTTCAGGGCTAGCGCGCACAACGCGCCCAAATAATGGCCCGCTTTGAATTGCTTATTTCGGCCTTAACGGCCACAAAAGTCGGATTCCCAATATGAAGTTGAACGCCCATCGTTCTTGGTTTTTTCAGTTACGCCAATGTGGTTTAGCCGCACTGTTATTGTGCGCTGCCCTTCCCACTTGGGCTCAGGACGAGGCCGCAGAAAGTCCATATTCCGATGCCAAAAAGATTGACCGCATCGTCGCCATTGTCGACGAAGACGTGATTTTGGACAGCGAGCTGCAAATTGCGGTGGACACCATTCGTGATCAAATTAAAGCGCGCGGTAGCGCCATGCCGCCCGAAGATCTGTTGAACAAACAGGTACTTGAGCGGCTGATCATGAAAAAGCTGCAAGTACAACGTGCCGAAACCACCGGTATTCGGGTGAGCGATAGCGATGTGGATTCCACCCTGGAACGTGTGGCCGCCCAAAACAACATCACCATCGCCGCCATGCGTGGCCGCTTAGAACGTGATGGTTTCGACTTCGGCGAGTTTCGCCGCGAAATGCGCGAAGAGTTAATCGTTGGCCGTCTGCGCGAACGCGTCAGTGCCAGCGCGAATAGCGTGACCGAGACCGAAATCGAAATTCTGCTGGCCTCCGAGCGCTTCGGCGGTGGCGAGGTCAATGTGTCGCAAATTCTGATCAGTTTGCCCGAAGGCGCCAGCCCGCAAGTGGTGCAAAAAGCTCGGGACGAAGTGAACGATCTGCACAAACGCATTGGCGAAGGTCTCGATTTTTCCGCAGCCGCCATCAGTTACTCCGATGCCGAAGATGCCCTGGAAGGCGGTTTAATTGGCTGGCGCGACACCAATACCGTTCCTGCCTTGTTCGCTGAAGCGCTAGACGAACTAGAGCCTGGCCAAGTAACCGCGCCGATTCGTACGCCCGCAGGCTTCCATTTGATTAAGCTGAACGAGCGCCGTGGCAACCAACAAGTGATGGTGAACGAAGTCAGCGCGCATCACATTATGGTGAGCATCACCGAGCTTCTCACCGCCCGCGATGCCATGGAGCGCATCCGCGAACTGAAGCAACAGATCGACGATGGTGCCGATTTCGCCGAGATCGCCCGCGACAATTCCGATGATCGCAACACCGCCAATATCGGTGGCGATATGGGTTGGTTCGATCCCAAGCAGTACGGTCCGCGTTTTGAGCAAATCTTAAGCTCACTACAAGCCGGCGAAGTCAGCGAACCTTTCCAAACCGCTGAAGGCTGGCACTTGCTGAAAATGAATGGTGAACGCACCGAAGACGTCACCGAACTGGCTATTCGCTCACGCGCGCGTGAAGTTTTGGCCCAGCAAAAAGGCGAAGAAGAATACACTCGCTTTTTGCGCCAACTACGCGATGAGTCTTTTGTCGATATTCGCGATGATAAGCTGAAAAGCGACTCGTAATACGCCGCACGAAGCCGCCACGCTCAGCAAGCTTTTAAGCGCACGGTTTTAATATGGTATCGCTAAGCGAGGCACAAAACCGAACAGTCGATACAACGACGCTGCCAATAGGCAGTGTCGTTTCCCCTTGAGGGTGGCAGAGCAAGGGCAGCGTAAAATCGCATCATCTATTTTCACAGCACCGCTGATGGTAGCGGGCTGGCATTACTGAGTCTGCCCCGGCAGACCAAGCTCTACAGGCAGGCAGTAACGTGAGTAAACAAGCATGGATAGCCCTGACCCCGGGCGAACCCGCCGGTGTAGGGCCAGAACTCACGGTAAAATTGGCCCAAAGCCAAATTCCCGATTGTCCACTGGCTTTATGCGATCCCGAATTACTACGCCGTGCCGCCGAGCGCCTGAAAACCGATCTAGAAATTATCGAGATCGAAGACCCCGAGCAATTACCCGATCCTGTTCATCGCGTGGGGCAAATTCATTGTTTGCCGCATAAACTGGTGCGCCGCGAAATTTGTGGCAGCCCACATCCAGAAAACGCTCAATATGTGCTCGATACCCTGAGTTCCGCTGTCAAGCTGTGCTTAGAACACCGCTGCCAAGCCATGGTCACCGCACCAGTGCATAAGGGTGTAATCAACCAAGCCGGTATTCCTTTCACCGGGCACACCGAGTATCTCGCCGCCTGCTGCGGCCGCAATAATGTATTGATGATGCTCAGCGACGGTAAGGTTCGTGTCGCATTGTGCACCACGCACCTGCCCTTATCGGAAGTGCCCTCGGCCATTACCCGCGAGCGGGTGGCCGTTCAGCTCCATTTGCTCACCCAAGGTATGCGCATTCAGTTTGGTATCACCAAGCCTCGCATCACCGTTTTGGGTTTAAACCCCCATGCAGGCGAAGGTGGTCATTTGGGGCGTGAAGAGCTGGAGACTATCCAACCTGCCATGACCAGCATGGCCACCCACGGCATGACCTTGCGCGGCCCCATGCCCGCCGATACCGCATTTACACCGCACAATTTAGAGCGTTGCGATGCCATCTTGGCGATGTACCACGACCAAGGGCTACCGCCGCTCAAAGCACTGGGCTTTGGCAAAGTGGTTAACATCACTTTAGGTTTGCCTATTGTGCGTACCTCAGTGGACCATGGCACCGCCTTGGATATTGCCGGTAAAGGCTTGGCCGAACCCAGCAGCATGCTCACCGCCTATCGGCTCGCCAGCGATATCGCTGCCAACGTTCGGGCCAGCAAATTGAGTAAAGGCCCTCACGGTGGGGTACGCTAAGCGTTCAGCCCACCGCCGCCGCTAACAAAACGAAGACACTATGCAAGAACACAAGGCTCGCCGTCGTTTTGGTCAAAACTTCTTAGTTGACAACCAAATCATCCAGCGCATTCTCGATAGCATCGCGCCCCAGCATGATCAACATGTGGTGGAAATCGGACCGGGTCTGGGTGCCTTAACGGAAGGTTTGGCTGAAGCCTCAGGCCAACTCACGTTGGTGGAGTTGGATCGCGACCTCTTCGCGCGGCTGGAACAACGCTTTGGCACTGAACAGCGCGTTAAGCTGGTGCAGGGCGATGCTTTGAAAGTCGATTTCTATGACATCGCCGCCAGCCATAGTAGTCAACGCTTACGTTTGGTAGGCAACTTGCCTTACAACATTTCCACACCCTTGATGTTCCATTTCTTCGAGCACGCAGCAGTGGTCGACGACATGACCTTCATGCTGCAACGCGAAGTCGCTTTACGACTATTGGCCGCACCCGGCAGCGCCAATTACGGTCGTCTTTCGGTTATGACTCAGTTTCATTGCCACGGCCACCTCGTGGTGGAGGCACCGCCTGAAGCCTTTAATCCAGCGCCCAAAGTCCACTCAGCGGTGGTGCGTTTAATTCCCCATACACCACCCCTAGAAGCACCAGAGGCCCAGCGTTGTTTTGCCGATATCGTGCGTGATGCCTTTAGTCAACGCCGCAAAACCCTGCGCAATAGCCTGCGCCGCCGTTTAAGTGCCGAGCACATCGAACAAGCGGGAATCAATCCCGGCGAGCGCCCCGAAAAGCTCAGTGTAGAAAGCTTTGTTCAGCTCACCCAAGTGGCGCTGCAACAAGGTTAAAATCACGGCAAGTAATGGCCAAAGCCACAAACATTCGTACTAGCTACTAGATTAGCGGTACTCTTGCCCCATATACTGAAGCGTTTGGTGAATCAGATCGTAGGAATGGACAATTCATCCCGGTTTTTTCTCTCGGCCAGCCATACTCAAAGTGGTCACTTACCACTTTGCCAAGCCGGTGCCGCTAGAACCCATCAAGTTAAGCCAATGCACATGACGGCCCTTCGGCAGAGTCGCTCGTGAGCCTGTACGTCATCGGTGATCTCCAGGGATGCTACGACCCTTTATGTCGGCTGCTGGATAAAGTTAATTTCGACCCGGCTCAAGATCGTCTCTGGTTCGTGGGCGACTTGGTGAATCGTGGTGGTCAATCGCTGGAAGTTCTGCGTTTGCTGTATCGCCTGCGCCACAATGTTGTGAGCGTGCTGGGCAATCACGATTTACATCTTCTAGCCGAAAACGAGCGTGCGCATATCCGCCCCAGTAATAATCGCGAACTCCGTGCCATCATCGAAGCCCACGATGCCCCGCAATTACTGCATTGGTTATCGCGTCGGCCTTTAATGCACATCGACAGCGAACATCGCTTATTAATGGTGCATGCAGGGCTTGATCCTGACTGGAGCTTAAAGCGAACCCAAAAACTGGCGCGCCGTGTAGAAGGCATTCTGCGCAGCCGCCAACGTCGTCGCCTATTACGCAATATGTACGGCGATACGGCCCAACCCTGGCACCCCGATATGCCCTGGGTAGAAGAAATTCGCAGCATTCTCAACACCTTCACTCGTATGCGTTATCGCACTCGTAATGGCTTATTGGATTTCAGCGATAAAGGCCCGCCAGGCTCTCAAGGCAAAGACCGTATTCCTTGGTTTGAGTGTCCACGAAAATTAAACGACCACACCGTTATCTTTGGTCATTGGTCGGCGTTGGGTTTGTACTTTGGCCAACAAACCATGGCATTAGATACCGGCTGTGTTTGGGGCGGCCCATTAACTGCTGTACGTATGGGTTATGGTTTTGAAGTGATTCAAGTACCAGGCATGCCGAAGAAGAAATAAGCCTCAATCTGCATCCAGCCTCAGTCATTAGCACCCTCACAGCACGCAACGAAAGCAAGCGCTGCATCGATAAGATGCGGCGCTTTTTTATTGACGTCATTCCTTTTACTCAAAAAAGCCGACACTCAAGAAATATATCTTTAGTTCTAATTATTTATCTATAAAATCACGACTGCATAATAAAAACAATAATTTAGAGGATGCTCAACTACTTTTCTTCAATCTCTTTGCAAGAGAACATAATAATGTCGAATATGAAGATAGTTGCAGGCAGCCTGCTGCTTGCAAGCACCTTTGCTCAGGCTACATGGGCAACGAATCACCTCAGCCTTGATGTTGCACAAGACGGCTACATACGTGGAGGCCGCTATGCCAACAATAATTATCAAACCATCAATCCTGATGCTTTTTCAGCAAGCCAATAACGATTAACTCACTTTAGCGATCCATTGAAGTGAGGCCTAAAGCAAAAGCCCGGCATCTTTTCTGCCGGGCTTTTGTCTTGTGTTTATCGATAGCTGGTTGTGCTCAAGTCGACGATTTAGCAATTTATTCGCAATAGCTCAATACGTTTTTTGCAAACTCAATAGCTGCCTCGCGGTTTTTCGCTTCATCTTCAGCAACGGTAACACTGACTTCAAAACGGACGTTAGCAACGCGCACCGCCAACTGCTTAAAGCGGCCCACGCCACCCCAAGCCGCCGCATCGCCCACTCCCTCCACGGCTTGGTAATCCAGCTTACTCATCATAGAACGTGCGAAATCTTGGGCCATCTCTTGATGTTCTTCATCAATCGATTCACTACGCCCCACCTGTTCTGCGGTATGCTCGGCCAGCTTGCGTTTTTCTTCAGCGCTGCGGCTGCGGGTTTGCATAGCAAACATTTGCGCGGCACGTTCCACATCGTCATTAATCATTATGATGCTATTGATGCCCGCTTCATCGTCCACAGCGGTGCTGTGAGTTCCGGCTGCGCCTAGATCGATACTTTGCTGGCGGCCGCCATTCCAGCTTGCACGACAACTCGGATTGCCCATGGCGATCTGCTGATAACTCAGTTCTTGCTCTGCCAATCCAAAGCTCTCGCGCACCGCCGCATCACTCATGATGGCGCAAGGGTCGTCCTTGGCCGCCAAGATGCACTCGGCAACAGCATGATTCGCCGAATCACTGACCGCTGTCGTCTTGCTAGCCGCCGAGGCATTGCGCTCGGCACTCGATTGGGCCTCGGTCTGAGCCGTAGATTCGGCATCTTGTGAGCAGGCATTGAGCGCGAGCAAAGCTAGTAACAAAGCACTCGCGCGCAAGCTCGAAATGGAAGGGAAAGAAACCATGGGTATTCCTCACAAACAAGGGCTGTTTTAAAGGAATACGTAAGATCAACGGGGATCGCGCCACCGCCTCAACACTGACCGCTAATCAGTCATGGTGCTTGATTAAGGAGTAATCCGAAATAGTGCAAGATTACGAATCTGAATCAGTCTTCAAGCGCAGTGGTGTGAGGGTGCCTCGTTGGTGCCAGGTGGAATGATCGATGATGCTTTGCAGCTCTTCAATACGCGATTCGGTGTGCGGATGGGTGTTAAAAAACTCAACGCCACGCAATAAGCCTTCTTGCTGCTCTGCCTCTAGCACTTCGTACAGCTGCAAAGCACCATCGGTATGACCATACAGGGCATTGACTGCTGCAATAGCGGCTTCGTCGGCCGCACGCTCCTGTTCACGACTAAAGCTTAACATTCCCGCATGAAAGCCCGTGCCCACAATACGCGCCGCTAAGCCATCGGAATCACCAAACAACACACTACTCACCAGCGCCAAAGCAATACCACGCCCCAAAGAGCGTGCCACATCACGGTGTTTCACATGGGCCATTTCATGAGCCATAACCATGGCCAAGGCATTTTCGGATTCTAAGCGTTGAATTAAGCCGTCGTACATCACCACATGGCCGCCTAAAAAGGCGAAAGCATTGATGGTGTCGTCGTCGCTGAAATGGGCGCTGATCTGGATTTCTTCATCCAGTTGCATATGTGGCGCCAAGCGATCGGCTAAGTCTTGCAGCGAGGCAGAAGCGGCGAACTCGGAGCTGTTCACAAAGATCTCGTCGCCTACTTGTTGCTCGTAGCGAAATGGAATTTTCGTGGCTAACCAACCGGCACTCCAGCTCACCACAAAGAATAAGAGGGTCAGCACGGCCAAAAT
Source organism: Lysobacterales bacterium (assembly GCA_022360675.1). Lineage (GTDB taxonomy): Bacteria > Pseudomonadota > Gammaproteobacteria > Xanthomonadales > Wenzhouxiangellaceae > JAKSCJ01. Next base: position 9,499 of record JAKSCJ010000177.1, on the reverse strand, counting down.
ACCGAGCCCTAAAATCACTAGTTCTTTGATGGGATTGTCGTTGCTGGAATTAATCCCCTCAGGTGGCTGAGGGTTGGAGTAGTCCACCATAAAAAATGCCTGCTGCTGCATTGAATACCATTATGCCGCGAGTGTCGCGGCAGTCATAGCATGTGCAAGCTAAAGTCAGCCTTTAGACGCGGCGCTGAACCGGTTTGGATTGTGCACCTAAGCGTACTGGCCCCGCTGGCTTATTGGCTTCTGGAATAAACACCATGGCCGTGCCATAGGCTAAAACCTCCACCGTTCCCAGCTGGTTTTTACCGCCTTGCGATAAAGACGTGGTCACAATACGAACATTAGCCACAGTGTTGCAACGCAAAGCACGGGCTTGTTCTTTCATGCGCAAAATGGCTTCACGACGCGCGCGGTCGAGTAAAGACTCGTAAGCACTAACACGCCCACCCACCAGATTACGCAAACCGGCGATAAAGGTTTTGAAATAATCCGACGACACCACCACGCTGCCAGTCACCAAAACATACGGAATACTGGTGCCCGGCGGTGGTTTTTTCTCGTGCAGAATGATCATATCGGCGTATTCTTTTTCGCGTTCCAGAATACTTTGATAATGACGCTTCTCACGGCGGCGACCGATGAAGTAGCCCAGTGTTAACAACACCAGGAAGATGATCAAACTGATCAAACTATCCATCGACGCGTTCCAGCACCACCGCAGTTCCGTAGGCCAGTAGCTCAGCCGCACCAGCGGTCACCGCCGAGGTTGCCAGGCGCACATTTAATACCGCGTTGGCACCAATGCTGCTGGCCTGGGTTTTCATGCGATCTAAAGCTTCGTTACGGGATTCTTCCAAAAGTTCGGTATAGGCGGTGAGTTCGCCCCCCACAATATTTTTCAACCCCGCGAGGATATCTTTACCGGCGTGTTTAGAACGTACGGTGCTGCCCTGAACTAAACCTAAATGTTTAACAATGCGATAGCCCGGAATGGTCTCAATGCTGGTAACAATCATGAATAGACTCGTTGTTATCGTTTGATTTGAGATTGTAACTGACCATCACGAATTGGGTATACGTCCAGGCGAAATATTTCCGCGTTAGCTTGAAGATGCGAGCCCGGCATTCGCTGGCGCGTCAGCCAGCTCAAGCTTCACCTCAGTTCGTACTGAATTGGCAATAAAACACTGTTGGTGCGCTTGATGATGAAACTTGGCCAGATCGCCGACACTGGGAATCTTGCCGGAAAACTCAACGGCAGGTTTCAGCACAACCTGGCTCATCCACCAAGCGCCCGCTTCGTTTTTATCCATTCGGCCGCAGGCGCGATCCACATAACGCTCCACCACGAAGCCTGCACTGGCGGCGATGGATAAAAAGAACAGCATATGGCAGCTCGATAGCGACGCAACCAAGGCTTCTTCTGGATCCACCGCAGCGGCTTGCGAATAAGGTAAAGGCACAATATGCGGAGAGGACGAAGCCGGCACCACGACATTTTCATCAAAATGCCATTCATGTTGGCGGTGATAGCGTTGATCGACAAAAGCCTCTGCGGGCTCACGTTGCCATTGAACTTCAGCAAAATATTCAGCCATCTTTGGCTCCTAAATCAGAATGCAAAAAGCAGCCCTTAAGGCTGCTTTTCTAAAATAAAGAAGAATTCCGTTTACAGCAGGCAGGTTTTATTGTTAACCCTTGCTTTTATCTTTAGTTTTGCGTGGTATCAAGCCGTCGATCACCAATAAGAAGATACCCACGGTGATGGCGGCATCGGCAATATTAAATGCGGGCCAATGCCAGCCAGCGTAATGCACATCGATAAAATCCACCACATAACCCAGGTATAAGCGGTCTACCAAGTTACCGATAGCGCCCCCCAAAACCAAGCTCAAAGCCAGCGCTTGACGCCAGGCATCACGCGGCGTTTGCCACAGCCACACCAGCAAAATCACACTGACGATGCTGCTGACGCTGGAAAAAAACCAGCGCTGCCAACCATCGGCATCGTGCAGAAAACTAAACGCAGCGCCACGATTATGCGCTAAATGGAAATTCAGCCAGCTCGTGATTTCTTGGGAGCTGTACAGAGTGAGGTTATTACTGGCCCAGTGTTTACTGAGTAGATCGGCAGCAATAATTGCAATACTCAACAATAACCAAGCCAAACAAAAGGTGAGTTGCTGCACCACACGCGGGCTGTTGGCGCTGGCCGCTGTCTGAGCCGCAGCGTCGGTTTTTTGATCGGCCTGTGAGTCGGTCTGGGATGGTTCAGTCACTGAGTGCTCTACTTTGCTCATAGATGGTCACGATATCATCTTCCCCGCTCGCTCGTAATGGATAAGCGGTGCAAACCTTCGGCTCACAAAAAATAGACCAGGCGGGGGTATCACGTTCAATCGAACAAAATGAAACCAATACAAGACGCCCGGCCGGCAAAAAAGCCGGGCGCTCTCGCTTTACTTAAGGCTTAAGCCCAGCGGCGTTGTTCGCCTTCGCCTTCAATGTTTTCAACACAGCGGCTGCACAACTCTGGGTGAGCTTCGATTTGGCCCACGCTGGCCTGATGATGCCAGCAACGCACACATTTGGCGTGTTCCGTGGGTTTCACCACCACCGCCACGGAGCCGGATTTCAGCTCCACCGTGGTTGCATCGGCCGGTGCATCAGCCAGGGGCGCCACACTGATGTCGCCGGTGATCATCACAAAGCGCAGCTCGTCACCCAGCGATTGCAGAGCAGCTAAGTAGGGCTCGTCGGCAAACAGTTGAACTTCAGCCGCCAGTGCGCTGCCCACATTTCCGGCTTTGCGCAAGGCTTCGATTTCGCGGCTCACCGCTTCACGCACTGCTTTCACCTGTTGCCAGTGCTCACGTTGTTGCTCGGCATCATCACCGTAGGTGGTCAAGCCATCGTACCAAGTTTGCAACAGCACGCTTTGCACATCGTTATGGCCTTGTTTTTCACCCGGCATGGCCGACCAGATTTCTTCACTGGTAAAGGCCAAGATGGGCGCGATCCAACGCACCATGGCTTGCATGATGTGATACATGGCCGTTTGCGCCGAACGGCGACCATGGGCATCGGGCTTCATGGTGTAGAGGCGATCTTTAATGACGTCCAGATAAAACGCACCCATATCCACCGAGCAGAAGTGATGCACGTTTTGGTAGATCTGTAAGAACACGTAATCGTCGTAGGCAGCGGTAACTTTGGCTTGCAACTGCGCCGCGCAATCCACCGCCCAACGATCCAAGGGCAGCAGCTCGTCTAAGGGCAGTGCGTCGGTGGCCGGATCAAACCCGTGCAGATTGCCCAACATGTAGCGGCTGGTATTGCGAATCCGACGGTAGGCATCGGCCACGCGCTTTAGGATTTCGTCGGAAACATTCATTTCCTGGCGATAATCGGTGGCTGCGACCCATAGGCGCAGAATATCGGCACCTAAGGTTTTTAGTACTTTCTGCGGTGGCAACACATTACCCAGCGATTTACTCATCTTGCGGCCATCGGCATCCACCGTAAAGCCGTGGGTCAGCACTTGCTTATACGGCGCACGGCCGTGCATGGCCACACTACTCAATAGCGACGACTGGAACCAGCCGCGATGCTGGTCGGAGCCTTCCAAATACAAATCGGCCGGGCTGCGCAGTTGCTCACGAGGCTCCAACACACAATGGTGGCTGACGCCCGAGTCGAACCAAACATCGAGAATATCGTTGACCCGCTCCCATTGGCTTTCATCGACGCCCAAGCGGCTGAAGATGTTGTCTTCGTACCAGGCGTCGATACCCTCTTCCGCCACGATGTCGGCCACTTTGCGCAGCAGTTCCACCGTGTTGGGATGAGGCTCTTGGTTCTGGCGATCGATAAACAAAGCGATGGGCACACCCCAGGTACGCTGGCGTGAGATACACCAATCGGGACGGCCATCAACCATGCCCGCAATGCGCTCTTCACCCCAGCCGGGCACCCAACGTACGTCTTTAATGGCGGCTTGGGCTTGTTCGCGCAGGCCCGCTTTTTCCATACTGATAAACCACTGAGGTGTGGTGCGGAATGCGGTGGGCGATTTATGTCGCCAGCAATGCGGATAACTATGCGGGAACGAGGCGTGATGCAATAAGAAACCGCGGTCGCGCAGCACATCGATGATTTGATCGTTGGCTTGCCAAACCCGCACGCCTTCAAACAGAGGCGTACCTTCTACGTAACAACCATTAGCGCCCACCGGATTGTAGACTTCCAGATCGTATTTCTGGCCCACCTCAAAGTCTTCGGCACCATGGCCGGGAGCCGTGTGTACGGCACCGGTACCCTGCTCGGTGGTGACGTGCTCACCCAGAATCACCGGCACTTGGCGCTCGTAGAAAGGATGTTGAAGTGATAGATGCTCCAGCTTTTCACCGGCCACCGCTGCGCTGCGCGCTTGTTCGCTGAAACCACAGCGTTGCAGCACGGTAGCCACCAGATCTTCAGCCAATACCATGTGAATCGGTGTTTGGTCGGCATCTTCTGCATCGTTTTGAGCGCTCACCAATACGTAGTTGAGCTCGGGATGCAAGGCCACGGCTTGGTTCGCAGGCAAGGTCCAGGGCGTGGTGGTCCAGATGGGCATACCCACATGACCCTGGGCTGGCACATCGCTACCAAAGGCCGCACACAACGCCGCTGCGTCGACGGCCGGGAATAAAACATCCACCGCCGGTGAGGTTTTATCGGCGTATTCGATTTCCGCTTCAGCCAAGGCCGAGCCGCAGTCGAAGCACCAATGCACGGGTTTCACACCACGATGCAAATGGCCCTGTTCCACAATGCGCGAAAAGGCGCGCAGCATATCGGCTTCGTAGCTGAAATCTTTGCTGGCATAGGGTTGATACCAGTCGCCCAGCACGCCTAAGCGAATGAAATCGGTGCGTTGGCGGTCGATCTGCTTGCTGGCGTATTCACGGCATTTCTGACGGAAGGTCCGCGCATCGACTTTATGGCCCACCTTGCCGACTTTCTTTTCCACCTGTAATTCGATGGGCAGACCGTGGCAGTCCCAACCGGGCACATAAGGCGCGCGAAAACCCGCCATCAGGCGCGAGCGCACCACGATGTCTTTCAATATTTTATTTACAGCATGGCCAATGTGAATATCGCCATTGGCATAGGGAGGGCCATCGTGGAGCACGAACAACGGGCGCTCTTGGGTGGCTTCCTGAATCACCTGATAGAGGCTCTGTTGTTGCCATGCCTCTAGCATGCCGGGTTCGCGCTGGGCCAGATTGGCCTTCATCGGAAACGACGTTTCCGGCAGATTAATGGTGTTTTTGTATTCCATGATTCAGCCTTGCTGCAATAAAAGACGAGCTTGCTTCGCGTCGTCGTGAATTTGTGCCACCATCGCATCAACGGTGGGAAAATGCGCTTCATCACGCAGTTTATGAACCAGCCACACCTTCAGGTGTTGGCCATATAAATCTTGTTGAAAGTCGAACAAATGCACCTCAAGCAAAGGTTCGCCCGAGTTCACCGTGGGTCGGCAGCCCAAGCTGGCCACACCGTCAATCCAAAGGCGCTTTAACCCTTGTTTATCCGTCGACTCGTCAAGCACTCCACGTTTAACACTTCGCTGTGATGGCGACAAGACCTGAGCCCGCACCGCAAACACACCTTCCACGGGAATAATTCGTCGCGGTAAGGCGATATTGGCGGTGGGATAGCCCAAAGTACGGCCAAGTTTCTTGCCATGGCGTACCCGGCCGCTAATGCAAAAGGGTCGGCCCAGTAATTCCCCAGCCAAACTCAGCTCGCCCGCAGCCAAAGCCTGACGAATGCGCGAGCTGCTGATGCGCTCGCCCTGATGCAATACCGCGTTGACCACATGCACCGAAAACCCATGTTGTTTGCCCAGCTGCTGTAACAGCGCCACATCACCTTTACGGCGTGCGCCAAAGCGGAAATCGCCGCCCACCACCACATGCTGAACTTGGAGCGAATCCACCAGCACCTGCTGCACAAAGGCTTCGGCTTCGGTATTGGCCAGCGCCGCGTTAAAACGCAATTGCCAGCATTGCCGAACACCCAGCCGGGTCAACAAGCGTGCACGCTCGGCGGGCATACTCAAGCGTGCTACCGGCCCCGAGCGGCCAAAATACTGGCGCGGCAAGGGCTCGAAGCACACCACTGCCACCTGATCCGTGCGGCCCTCGGCGGCGGCACATTGCTGCGCTTGGGCCACCAAGGCCTGATGACCGCGATGCACGCCATCAAAGGCACCCAGCGCAACGGCGGAACAGGGCTGAACAGGGGCTAGGTAATCACGATATACGCGCATGGTGAACGGTATCTTTAAAGCGGGTCAAAACCTTGCATTATAGCCTTGTCTTAGGCTGCACCCCAGATTTCTCAACGCTAAAGCCGTAACTATTTTCAATGCTTAAGACAAATTGTGCATCCAAACTCGGGTTTGGACGGTCTGTAAAGGTATGCTGATCTCTGGAAATCATTCCAGGGACACCACTATCCGGCGGGCACTTCCGCTAGTAAGGGATACCCCAACACCCCAGCTTCTTTAGGTATCGGCCCACTATGGCCGGGGCTGGGTTGGTCTTAGATGCAAAGGTAAATTACGCGTATGAAGCTGATTGTCACTATCGTCGTTGCGCTTGTTATTGTGATGAGCTTTTTCGATTTTCGCGGCACCGCCGCCAGCATGGCGGAATCCAGTGCCGAGACGGCGCGCCTCATCGAGAAGGAAATGGCAGCCTCTAAGCATATCGACAGCATTGTGCTGGGTGCCGGCTGCTTCTGGGGCGCAGAAAAACGCTACGCCGCGATTCCCGGCGTGGTGGATGCTATTTCTGGTTATGCCGGTGGCCGTGGCGTACGCCCGGTGTATCAGGAAATTATCCAGTACAGCAACAAACACAACCCAGAAAACCACGCCGAAGTCGTCAAAGTCATTTTCAACACCGAGCAAGTGAGCTTGGAAACCATTTTGAAAAACTACTTCGAAGGTCATGACCCTACTCAGCTGAATCGTCAGGGCAACGATGTGGGCACCCAGTATCGTTCTATTGTTCTGACCAATAGCGACGAACAAACCGCCACCGCCCAACGCGTGATGGCCGAGTATCAGTCATTACTCAGCGCGGCGGGTTACGGCAAGGTCACCACTCAGGTTCGCCATTTACCCGAGTTTTATCCGGCAGAGGAATACCACCAAGATTACTTGGTGAAAAATCCCTTCGGTTACTGCCCTGACCATTCCACCGGTGTGAAATTTGATGGCAGCAATGCGCAAATTGAATTGGTAGATAACAGCGCACTGCGCGACGGCAAGCAAATTGTCGTGGTTGAAGCCGAGCACTGCCCCTACTGCGAAAAGCTCAAGCAAGACGTGTTGAACGACTACCAAGGCAACATTCCCTTGACCTACCGCCAAGCCACCCAACTAAATGATTTAGACATCAAAAGCCCCACTTGGGCCACGCCTACCATTTTGTTCTTAGACGATGGTGAAGAAGTGTTCTCGAAGCTGGGTTATTTGAGTAAAGAAGCGTTTTATCAGTCAGTCGATCAATTCAACAATAGCTAACAGCAAGCAATTAACAAACAAAGCGTGCTTAGGCGCTCTTCAGCAATCAAAACAGGCAGCTTAGGCTGCCTGTTTTGTTATTGATCTTGCCACGCTCATCAACGTTCGATCCAAACGTTCGATCCAGTTTAGATTCACCCAGCTCACCGACCATAGCGCGGTAGTAAACCTTAAACAAATCGTGCGGATTGAGTCGGCATTAAAGCCCCTTCTCATCATAGTTTTAACGTGATTAAGCGCTGTGTTCATGCACTCATAAGTGTTGTTCACCGGGGACATTGAGTGTGGCTAGATCTTGTGCGCGCATTCGCTGTCGACATGGATACGTATAGACAATAATCATTAAAATTAACAAATATATGTTTTTTAGTTATAAAATTTAATAAAATATAAAAATTCATTAATTTTTTTAAAAAAATATCAAATATTCAGCAGTGTTTAGACCAAATGTTTTGATTTAGCATTTAGACCAACAAGCTTTTTGATCTTTTATTGCTAATTCAAACAATTTTGTCATTAAGCTTTCATCAAGCAAAAGAGCAATCCCCAGGCTCGTTCATACGGATTTGATCGATGAACAAGCCTTAGCGTAGGGAATTTGTCCTCGGCCCCATCGAGGATTTTTCGCAGCAAACCAAGCCCAAGGAGGGCTATTGAATATGAAACGTGCTTTAATTGCCTCAAGCGCCATGGCTTTGATGTTATTCGCGGGCAGCAGCCAAGCTGCCGATCAATTGAATAGCCAAAGCAGCGAAGTCATGAATCAATCGTTCCCTGAACTGCTCGAAGCTAAAGGCCCGGTAGACACCCGTGCCAGTGGCGGCATGAGCTGCTTTGTGGATACCCCGGCTTTTGATGTGTTCACCCCCGGTGCTTGTTTTTCCGTAGGCTTTGCACCCAGCACCACTGCGGTCTTTCGTATCACAAACCGCCCCAGCAATTTCCGCGTGATTTGGTCCGATAACCGCTGTAACCAAAACAGCGACACTTGCTTCTTACCGATTTCGTTCTTCCAAACCATTAACCTGAGCGCTACCGTGTTGAATTTATCGAACAACACCTTCTTCACCGCCTCTGCCACCGCGAATTACGAAGGCTTCTTCTAAACCGAAGCCATAATAAATAACAGCGTTTAATATCAACGTTGCTATTTAAAGCAGCTAGCGTTTGTTCGAATGATTGGGCAAACGCTAGCTCGTCAAGATAGCCTGCTTCGATCGCCAGCTTAATATCCTTTCATCGCGTCCTATCTCCTCTCTTCTCAACACCACATACGTCTGATTTCTTGCATAAATGATGGCCATTGATACCACTGAGTTTCTATTTAGCCATGGTAATAACTTCGCCTATGCAATGACCCTCATCAACACCATTGGCACTACACCAGCAGATGACTTTTGTTAACTTTTACATATGCACATCATTGACATAAAATAAAGCATAAATAAATGTTTTTATTAAACTTATTTATTTTTTAGATATGTTTTTTAATAAAATCTAAGTTCTGAATAAACCTCGCCTAACTGCATCAAAGTATTCATAGCGTATAGATCGATTATTTTATTTAGCATTATTAAAAATATATTTTTACACTAAAAAAACTAAATACTGAACCCACAGCAAACTAGCTGTTACTTCCGATGTTCATAAAGCCAATTGGAACCGATTACCAGTAAACCATCCTCAAACCCATTGAGGAATTTTGCAGCAAGCACTAGCCCAAGGAGGGCTTACTGAATGAAACGTTTATTACTTGCTTTCAGCGTTGCCGTATTGATGGTATTCGCGACTAATAGTAGTGCTACCGATGCATTGAATAGCGAAAGCCCTGAATATTTGCTGGAGTTATTCCCAGAAATGTATGAGCCATCTGCGAATGACGAACAATTTGCTAGCGGCGGTATGAGTTGTTTAATT
>JAKSCJ010000094.1 GCA_022360675.1 Lysobacterales bacterium | reverse complement strand
TTACCACTGCCACCTTTGGGGTTAATAGCGGCGATACTGCGGATCGCCATCGCTTAATTTCGACTTACATTAGGTAAGCCCGAGTGCAGCATCCAACGATCGCGTTCTTCATCTAAACGCCATAACTGGGGATAAATCACCGTGCGCTCGCGGGCGGTATTGCGGTGATACAGCTTCAGCTCTACCACCTGATTTAACGTGCTGCCGTCATCGCTAACCACCACACTGCGTGCCCGATAGCCGCTGACCTGGAATAAATTCAGGCGGCTCAGCTCGGCTGAGCTGATGGGGTAATCTTTGACGTAGTCGGGGTGCATATAGTTGATCAGCGACTCAAAGTTGCCGCCGTAGCGTAATTCGGCCTCGAAGGCACGTAGTACTTCTTCCCGTTCATCCCTTTGCTGCTGCCCGGCGCAGGCGACAAGTAACAGTAATGCGGCCAAAGCCAGCATAGAACGAATCGTCCGATTGAATCTGAGCACGGTGATCCTCATGATGATGGTGTTCTAAGATACGGTTCGAAACGCGATTACGCTTTCACCAACCCAGCATACTCTGCCACCATGGCAGATGCCAATTGGTTTTCCGATTCTAAAGCGGGTTCTAAGCTAATACGCGCTTTTCCTCGGCTTTCCAGACGCGCGCAAAAAGCCTGCCAGGTGGCTGCGTCGGGTAAGGCGCAGCGCACTAATAACTCACCTTTTGCCGGTTGTAGATAGCGTAACTGCGACTGACGAATCACAATATCCAAATCGATCTGATGATGTTGGCACAGGCTCCACACCACACCCCAGCCGCAAATGGTCAGCAGTGATGCAATGGCGCCGCCAAATGCAGTGCCTTTATCGTTAATGTTGGGTGCCAAAGGGGCGCTAAGTGCCAGCTCGTGATGGCTTAGGTGCTGAACCCGAACGGCCATAGCTTGGCAGAGTGGAATGTGGGCATCGAGATACTGCTGTAGGGCATCGCGCCACTGATCGCAGTTGTCGATCAGGGCCGGTGTTCTGCTGAGCGGGTGCACATTTGTCATGTTGTTGTTTCCAAGGTGGTGAACCCATATTGGCCGTGGTGAAGTGCTTAGTTGTGGGTGCTTTAGCGATTAATTGTACGTGCCTTTTGTTGCAATGGAGTCTTCATTCATGAAATCAACAGCCTCCAACCCGGTTCCACGGATGGCGCAAGCTTTGGTGCCGCGCGAAATGATGAGCTGGGCGCTGGTCTCAATTTGCTTGGCCGCGGTGGAAGGGGGCGTGGTTGGGGTCTTGGTGAAGAATTTATACACCGGCGTGGCCAGCCCGCTGTGGGTGAATGTGGCTGTGGCCTTAACCAGTGGCGCACCTGCTTTTGCCAATATCCTGAGCTTTGTTTTTGCGGTATACGCGCAGGGGCGCGATAAAGTGCGTTTGCTCACCACGCTACTGACGCTGTTTAGTATTGCCACGGCTTTAATTGCTTTGGCGCCGCAGTCGGCCTGGGGTTTGCTGCTGTTAACGGTGGCTATGGTGGCGGCGCGGGTCTTTTGGTCGGCCACTTTGACCGTGCGCGCGGCGGTGTGGCGGGCGAACTTTCCACGTCGGGTGCGCGCCCGTATCACCGGGCAAATGGGCACCTTGTCTTCAGTGGTGATTGCCATTACCAGCTTGTTGATTGGTTTTTTGCTGGATGTGGCTGAAGACTATTTTCGTTGGATCTGGTTGTTTAGCGCCGTGGCAGGGGTGGCTGCTGCCTTGGTTTATCGCAATGCAAAGGTACGTGGACATCGTGCGATGCTGCGCCGTGAGCAGGCTCAACAAACCAGTGTGTCTTTAGGCCAGCGCTTGTTGGAATTTAAGACTGTGCTGGGCCAGGATCGAGAGTTTCGCGACTACATGCTGGGTATGTTTGTTTTCGGTAGCGGTAATTTAATGTTGTTAGCACCGCTCATTGTGATTATGAATGAATCCTTTGCCCTGAGCCGCTTCGATCAAGTCATGATCACTTCTACAGTGGCTTTAGTGGCTTTTGCCTTAAGTATTCCCTTTTGGGCGCGTTTGCTAGATGGTAGCCATATCATTGAGTATCGAGCCCGCCAATGCTGGGCCTTTGTCTTGGCTATTTTGTGCTATGCCGTGGCCGCTATTTCACAGCTCGAAGCGTTATTGTGGCTAGGCTCCATCACCAGTGGTATTGCTTACGCAGGCGGCAGTTTAGGCTGGAACTTGGGGCATAACGACTTCACCGACGACCAAAAAGCAACGCTCTACATGGGCATTCATGTCACTCTGACCGGCATGCGTGGGCTCATCATGCCGCCTTTAGGCGTGTTGTTTTACGAGTGGCTAAAGCAACCAGAGATTGCCATGGGCAATTATGCTTTGCTATTGCCGTTGAGCTTATCGTTTTCTGGCTCGTGCTGGTTTTTATACCTGCGCAATCGCCGCCGCAGCCAAACCGATGTTGGCGCGACCTGAAACAGGTGAGTGAATTAGGTGGGTGGTGAACTCGTTGGGTGCCATAGACGCATGAAGTGCCAGGGTGCTCGGGTGCACCCTGGCAAAAGTGACGTGAATGATTCGTCTTACAAATAACGCGGTCGTTTGATCAGGCTGGATTGGCTGCTGAGTAATTGCTGCTTTAAGCGCTGAGTTTGCAACGCCTGCGGTGCGCGAGCTTGACCACGGCCATCGAAGGTACGCAAAAACTGGGGCGCGCGACGTGCTTGGGTGGCTGCTTCAAAACCCGCAGCTAAGCGAATCAGTGTGGGCTCGCTCCAGGCCGTTCCCATAAAGGTGAGGCCCACGGGTAAGTCGAAGGCATAACCGGCGGGCACGGTCACCAATGGATAACCTGCCACTGCGGCAAAGGCCGAGCTACCAAACTGGAAGCAGTCGCCAGTGATGACATCGCTGGGCCAAGCCGGCGAATTGGTGGGTGCTACCAGCGCGTCGAGGTTGTGCGCAGCTAAGGCGGCATCGATACCCTGCTCGGCGGCCAAGCGCGGACCACGTACTAAGGCGGCTAGATATTCCTCTTCTGAAAAAATCTCGGCTTCGGCAAGCTCCATGAATTGCTGTCCGAAGAATGGCAGTTCACGATCGGCGTTGGCGCGATTAAATTCGATCACATCGGCCAGATTGCCCACCGGCACGCCACTGCGTGTGGCGAGATACGCGTTTAAGTCGCGTTTGAATTCGAAGATCAATACCGTGATTTCGGAGGAATCGGCGTTGAATTCGTCGAAGGAAGGCAGCTCAACAGGGTCGACCACCGTAGCTCCAGCAGCGCTTAATGCCGCTACCGCCGACTCAAAAATCTCATCGGTTTCTTCAGTGGTGTCGGTAAATTGCCGAATCACCCCGATGCGTGCGCCTTCCAGACCATTGGTATCAACAAATTGGCTGTAGTCGGTGAAGCTGTTGCCATCGCTGTTTTGTGTGGCCGGGTCGCGTGCGTCCACACCCGTGAGAGGCCCCAACACGGCGGCGGCGTCGGCCACGCTGCGACCATGAATGCCCACGGTGTCTTGTGTTGCCGAAATGGGCACCACGCCAGCGCGGCTGGTTAAGCCCACGGTGGGTTTAATACCGACCACACCGCAAGCAGCCGATGGACATACCACCGAGCCGTCGGTTTCTGTGCCTAAGGCTACGGTGCTTAGCGCGGCTGAAACCGCAGCGGCCGAGCCCGAGCTTGAGCCGCAAGGATTGCGGTCGAGTACATAGGGGTTACCGCACTGTCCGGCGCGCCCACTCCAACCACTGGAAGAACTAAAACCACGGAAGTTGGCCCATTCACTTAAATTGGCCTTGCCTAAGATGATGGCACCCGCATCGCGCAGGCGTTCGGCTACTGTGGCGTCTTGCAGTGCTGGTGCTCCTTCTAAAGCCAAAGAACCGGCGGTGGTTTGGAGGCGATCGGCGGTGTCGATATTGTCTTTTAACAGCACAGGGATACCGTGCAGAGGGCCACGCGGTCCGTAACGACGGCGCTCGTCGTCGAGCTCGCGTGCGATACGGCGTGCATCGGGGTTGAGTTCAAGAATGGCGTTAAGGCCGAGGAATTGATCAATAAAGCGAATACGTTGTTCGTAAAATCGAAGCAGCCTGCGGGCAGTAAGCTGGCCACGGGCCATGGCCGCTTGCAGCTCGGTGATGCTGGCCTGCTCTAAAAAACGAGTGGGGCTCAGCGTTTCGTTGATCGTACTCGATTCCACTAATGAATCTGCCTGCAATGTTTGCGCCTGCCCGAATTGGGGTAGCCCACCCAGTGTTGCCGCAGCTCCACCCAGTGCGCCTGCCTGCAAAAAGCGGCGGCGTTGTTGATTCGTTGACGGTTGGTTCCCTGCTGCACCCTGCCGTGAGTGCTTTGAATCTGACTGTGCCATAACGGCCCTCCTTGGTGAATTAATGGCATGAGCAAGCACTTTCGTCAATCCACACCTTTCGCTGACTTCCCTGTAGCTTGGCCATGCCGTGCTAAAAAATACGATCGGTCAACAATGTATACGGATGCGCTAAGACTTGTAAAACCCGCATCCCAGCTGTGCTATTAGTGGTTAGTTTAATCAGGATAAGGCGTGAATTAAGGGTTTTTCTGGATTCTGAATAAAACATTGAATTCGTTATTTGCTAATTTAATGGCGCTCTTGGTCAGGCCGAGTTTCGATGGGGCGGGCGTTACCTGGTGAGGGTAGACGTGTCACCGGCACTCTTTTTGGTAACGCTTGGAGAGTTCATAGCGACGTTGGCGCAGGCGGTTTCCTTGGGGCTCGCGGTAGCCCCGGCGCAGTTGGGTTTGTACTTTGCGCATCTGTGCCAGGTATTTTTCGCAACGCTGTTGTTTTTGCTGGCGTGCCTTGGCCTGACGCTGGCGATGGCGGCGCGTATTGCTCCGAGCCTTTTTACTACGTTTTTTTTTGCGCTGGGATTGAGCGTATTTTTCCGGCGCTGCCGCCTGGCTTGGGCTGCGGGCGTCGTCGATATCGTTACGCACCTGATATTCGTCTTGTGTGCTTGGTTTTTGATCGGAGAAGTGGCGCTGGCCTTGTTCGTCGACCCATTCGTAGACCTCGGCTGAAGCTTGGGTTCCGTACAGCAGAAAGCCGCAGCTGGCGATAATGAAAACGATGATTTTCACAGTGCACTCAGGTTTGAGATAAAACCCCATTGTGATGGCGCAGCTTGTGGCTGCGTATCGGGTGATTTCGCTGTTGCTTATAGGAAAACTCCACAGCGCTAGGTGGGCGGTTTTTTGGTGCCGTGGACTAAAATATTGATGTGGATATGCCGATGAGGTCGAGGGCAATGCAGATATTTTGGATCGCTTATGCTGGCTTATTACTTTTACTGGGCTGTGCCCAGAGTGTGCATAAAATCAGCGCAGGAAGTGGCGGTATCGGCTCGCAATGGGGGCCAATAATAGGAACAGCTATCCTTGCTTTAGGCTTGTATTGTTGGCGTGCCCAGCGCCCATTATTGAAGCGCTTTTGGTGGCAAGTTTTTTGGGTTTTGTTATTGCTAAGTTATTTGTTTTTAATCGTTTTATTTTTGAAGCTGTTTGTGAGTGCAAGCTTTTCTATGGCTTTTTATCTGCTCTTAGCCGCCTTGTTATTACTGCTGCCTGGAATATATGGTTTGGGCCGCTACGCCTTTCGTAGCCCTGAGATTTGGCGCGCGGTCAATAACGGCCGTGAGGAATAGTGACTCCTTAAGGCACAGCAGCTGCTCGATGGGGAACACAATGATGATGAGTTTTATGCGCAGTATCAGAAGCAAGGGCGTGATTGATTAACACGGTAAGAAGTTGGCCAGCGGCGCATTGAATATGACCGTTTTGCATGACCGTAGCTTGATTCTATATCTTGAAAATTGATGCGTCTGAATTGGCATTGTGTTAGTCAGAAAAAACGCCAGAAGGTTATTTGTGCTCCTGGCGTTTTTTGTAGCCTCAACATGAAAACGCTGGCTTAGGCGCTAGCGCTTAATACTCGAAAACTTAATTCGCAGGCTTGCGGAATTTAAAGGTAAAGCGGTCGGAATTACCGGTGACACTTTTGCGACCGACTTCGTAACGCAGTTCGTCATCGAAGCGGTAGTGCAGGTCGGTGTAGTCTTCAAATTCAAAACCGGCCTCTTGGACTTCTTTAATCACTAACACCGGATCGACACGACGACCGTTTTCGCCATCGGTTTCTTGCATATGGCGACGGGTGTGATCGACCACTGCGTATACGCCGCCGGGCTTTAATGCGGCGAAGGCGGCGTCGTTCATGGCTTTGCGGCCACTTTCAGAGAAATTGTGATAGTTGCGGAAGGTTAACACCATATCCACGGGCTCTACATCGAAAGTAAAGCTGGGCATGGTGAAAAAGCGGCTGCCTTCTTCGCGGGTGATTTCAATGCCCGGATCGAGTACTTCCACATCGCCAAAACCGGCTTGCGGAATCAGGTTTTCTTTTACGCGGCCGGTGCCGATGGCCACATACAGCTTGCCGTTATCTGCCAGCGCGGGGGCTAATAATTTGGTGTACCAACCACCGCCGGGCAACAGCTCAATGGCGCGCATATCGTCTTCTAAACCGAAGAACTCCAGGGTTTCCACGGGTAGGCGATTAGCATCGCGTTTTACGTCCGCCTCGGTGCGAATATCGGCTTCCATGGCGGCTTTGATTTTGTCGGCCACGGGCGCACTGTGTGCGGTGCTGGCCGCGCCCATCAGCAATGCTGAAGACAATAGTGTGAGTACAGAAGATGACAGACGAGACATGGAAGCTCCTTGTGAAATTGCGAACAAGGTGAAAAAGTTCGAATGAGTCAGACCATTACCGCTCGTAAAAAGTGCAATGGTTTTGAGCAGCCCATGATAAGTGGTGCGTGAGCTGCGCTTTGACGTTCACTGTAGACCGGAATAGTAGCTTGGATCTGTCTGTACGAGGTAGTTTTCAAGCCATACTCGATAATTGGCAGGTTTGGTGGGGCGGCTGGTGCGCCCCCGGTGTGCTGGGATACCGCTTATCGTTTACGTACGGTGACATCACCGCTGAAGCCCGAAAGCTCAATGCGTGCGGTTCCTTCGTTATGGCGAAAGTTCAGCGATTCGCCAGGGCCATATTCGTTACGATGGACGCGGCCCCAGGCGCTGGTGATGTTGCCGCTGAAGGTTTCCACCTCAAGCCGGATGGGCAGCTCGTCAGGAATACCCAGTAAAATGTCGCCGCTGTTGGTGCTGGCGCTAACTCGGCTCTTGGCAGCCAGGTCTACATTCATGGTGAGATCGCCCGATACCGACTCCAACTGCGCACGCCGCAGTTGGGCTTCGTCGATAGCGATCTTGCCGGATACAGTATTGGCCTCTAATTCGCCTTTGAGTCGACGGGCGCGAATGTCGCCACTGACTGAAGCGATCTGGTTCTGCATGCGACCACCGGCGTCTAATCGGATATCGCCACTGACGCTTTCGGCTTCCAGGTAGTTGGGGGTGGCCTCCGATTCGATATCGCCGCTGACGGTTTCGATTTGAATTTGCTCGCCATGCAACTCGTGTACCGTGATATCTCCACTAACCATCTCAAGCTTTAACTCGGCTTGGCTGGGTACTTCGAGTACCAGCTTGGTTTTGCCGCCCCAATTGCGCTTGTTATTGTAGTAATCCACCTCGATTTGCCAGCCGCTTTTGTCGCCGCTGATATCCACTTCGCGCACCGAAGAGGCCAGATCGCCGCTGAGTTGCCAGCGATTATTATTGCCCGCTTTGACGATGATTTCGCCTTCGACGCCTTCAAAATGAATGAGCGCTGTTGAATTGATGGGGCGACTTTCGTTGATGGACTCGCCCGCTTGGGCGAGTGGCGTTGCTAATAAGAGCAACAGCAGCAGGGAACGCATATCGATCTCCTTTAGGATTCGTAGGACTTGAGGTGCCAAGGCCTCAAGCCGCTGGTATTGGGTTTTAGGCGCTTGTTACGCGCTGCTTAGGCCTGGGCCGTTTGCCGGGCTAGATCGCGCAATAAACGCGACTGCCATTGGTCTAGGTTGGCCAGTTGGCGCAGTAATAAAGCGGAGTCAGGTTGTTGCTCTAAGGCTTTTCGAACCTGTACTCGGGATTGTTCGATTAAGGCCAGCTCGGGCTGCAACAGGCGGGCCTGGATGAGTTCTAAGCCCAACTCGCCAGATTCAGCATTGGCATCGTTTAGTAGCTGTTGCCCCACTTGTGATGCCCGCCATTGATGTGCCACCGCTTGGTAATTCAGATCGATAGCGGCGGTCTCTAGCTGAATACTCATCGTGCGGCTTTCCTGGGCGGCTAACTCGGCACTGCTGGGCAGTTGGTACAAGGCACCTTCGTTAACCGGTTTGAGCTGCCATACCAGTAAGGTGCTGGCCAACAGCAGAAAAACCGCTGCGGCATTGGCCCAGAGTTGTTGGGGCCATGCTTGCATCCAGCTGCGACCTGCCACTTTTTGTACAGGCGGCAACTGGGGTAAATCGGCGGGCGCTTCGATCTGGCTGGCAATTTTTTGCCATAGATCGTCGGGGGCGCTGCCAGTGCCACGTAACTGCTGCAGCCTTTGTGATAATGCTTGATGGTCATTCATCTTCGAGAATCCTGTTGCTGCGGGTGCGGTTATTCATTGTTCAACCAGTCTTGTAACAGTTTGCGGGCGCGGTGCAATTGGGCTTTAGAACTACCCACGGCCATTTGTGTGGCCTCGGCAATTTCCTCATGGCTGTAGCCCTCAATACTGTGTAAGACCAACACAATACGTGCCCGCTCCGGTAATTGTGCGATGGCACGCTCTAAGTCTTGATCGGCCCCTTGCCAAGGTGGGCTGGGGGCTGCCAGCTCGTGACTATAACCACCTTCTTCATAGCTGGCATCCAGGCTTTCCAGATGCACGCGGGAACGTTTTAAGCGTTTGTCAGATAACGCCAGGTTCACCGTAATGCGGCGCAGCCAGCCAGCAAAACTACCGTCGCCTTGGAACTGATCTAGTTTATTCCAGGCCCGGATGAACGCTTCTTGACTCCAGTCTTCTGCCAGGCCACGGTCACCACCGGCCAAGCGCCAACATAAGCCGAAAATCCAGCCGCTATGACTCTGATAAAGGCGAGCGAAGGCTTGTTGGTCGCCCTGTTGGGCTGCACCAATATCGTGGGGCTCTTCGTCGCGTTGTGTCGCTTGGGTCATTGCGTGCTGCTTAAGCTGTACATGCTAGGAAAGATGGGCTGCTTGGCCAAAGGGTTTAAAAGCCATGCGAACAATTTATTCTAGCCAGACCCTTTTATCATCGGTAGCGCTGGGGTGTTGCCTTGTGCAAGATCGGTGATTTGATCGAATTCGTCGGGCTGATCGTCGCTCGCAAGAAGAAAACAACGCCTGATTTTGTGCTGATCGTGCTTTAATGCGCGCTAATGCAAATGAACCGGGCGTGAAGCATTGTTTTGCGCAGAATAGAGGACGTTCTTTCTTATGATGTGGTCGGCATTGATGTGGTCTTCGTTATGGTCTTTTAGCGCCATAACAACAATGGGCGATGCGGGTATGGATGGTGCTGCGGTGCCAGCGCAACAACAGGCTGTGTTGCCGCCCGTTACCGTGAATGCGCGGGCCATCGACGCCAGTCAGATCAGCGCTAGCGAAATCAGTGCCGAGCAAGTGGCGCGCCGCGGTGCGCATCATCCCCAAGAGCTGTTTACCTCGGTGCCGGGGGCTTGGATCAGCCGTGGCAGCGGACAAGAATTGTTAACGGCGATCCGCTCGCCCGTGCTGACAGGGGCTGGTGCTTGCGGCGCGTTTTTGGTGTTAGAAGACCAAATTCCGGTGCGTCCGGCGGGCTTTTGTAATGTTAATGGCCTGTTCGAGCTGAATTTGCGCCAGGCCAATGGCGTGCAAGTATTGCGTGGGCCGGGTTTGGCTTCTCATGGTGCCAACGCACTGCATGGCGTCATTGATGTGGCCACGCCCGAGAGCCGGGTGAATCAAGCCTTTATCGAGGGCGGTAGCCAAAATTATCGACGCTTGGGCTTGCAACTGCATGCGGGCGACTGGCAATTAGCCGCTAATCACACGAAAAGCGATAGTTTTCGCGCCGATGAGTCGTTTCGCCATAATTTCATCAACGTGCGTCAACAAATGGAGCTGGGACGATTCACGATTACCAATACGGTGAGCCTGGCCGATTTAGACCAACAAACCGCTGGTTTTGTTTTTGGTGAAGACGCTTTTCGCGATGAAGTATTGCGGCGCTCTAATCAAAACCCTGAAGCCTTCCGCGATGCCTATGCCATTCGGGCGGCAAGCCATTGGCGTTGGCAAGGTAGTGATGGCACGGCGTACCGGCTGACGCCTTTTGTGCGCCATAGCGAGATGGAGTTTCTGCAGCATTTCTTGCCCGGCCAGCCTCTGGAGCGCAATCGTCAAAGCAGTGCGGGGGTGCAGTTTAGCTTGACGGATCCAGCCTGGGCACCGGGTTTAAGTTTAGGTGCCGATGTGGATGGCTTTCATGGCGATTTAAATCAATTCCAGGCCGAAGCACTCACCACGGGCTCGGCCTTTCTGCAAGCCACCCGCCCTCAGGGCGCCCATTACGATTACCGTGTTAATGGTTTGAGCACGGCACTGTGGGGGCGCTATTTACTGCAAGGTGATAGCGGCTGGCAGGCCGAGTTTGGTTTGCGCGGCGAATGGTTAGGCTACGATTACAACAACCGTTTAGCGGCTGGAAACTTACGGGATGATGGAACCGCTTGCGGCTTTGGCGGTTGTTTGTACACACGGCCGGATGACCGCAGCGACGACTTCCTCACCCTGGCACCCAGCGCACGGTTTAGTTTGCCCTTAGGGAGCAATGCCCGCTGGGAAGCGCGCTATGCACGTGCTTTCAGACCACCCCAAGCCACCGAGCTGTATCGCTTACAAAGCGGGCAAAACGTTGCCGATATTGGTAGCGAAGTGATCGACGGCTGGAGTTTGGGAATCGTCGGGGCGCAAGCTTTGGGTGCTGAACAGAGCCTGCGCTACGAGCTTACCGGTTTTTACCAGCTCAAGCGCGATGTGATTCTGCGCGATGCTGAAGGTTTTAATGTGAGCGGCGGACGAACCCGGCACTTAGGTTTGGAATGGGCGCTGAGTGCCGATTTATCGCAGCAGTGGCAACTGAATGCGGCGGGCACCTGGGCCAACCACGAATACGCCTTTACCCGAACCGTGGCGCGGGGTGAGGAAATTCGCTCCGGGGCCACCGTTGATACTGCGCCTAAGCATATTGGCAGCGTGGAGCTGGCTTGGCGGCCGCGCGAAGCTTTGTTTGTGGGCGTGCGTGGCGAATATATCGGTGCTTATCCGCTCACAGCCGAAAACGATGTCGATTACGGTGGCCACACCTTATTTCATCTAGAGGCACAAATCCCTCTGACTCCTTCTTGGCGTACGGTAATTCGAGCGCGAAATTTATTCGCCAAGCGCTATGCCGAGCGGGCAGATTTTGCATTCGGTAACTTCCGTTACTTTCCTGGTCAAGGGCGCAGTCTATTTGTGGAGTTGAACTGGCGTGAGCGTGCGAATTGAGGGATTTATGTGTCTACATTGACACAAAACGCCGTCAGTGTTCGAAAGGCTTTAGCATTTAGCAATTATTTTGTCATATAAGTGCAGCACAATCTGGCCTCCCCCCGAACATTAGTGATGCAGGAATGTCACGCCTATTTGTTATCGCATGCTTGCTGCTGAACATGGGTGCAGCAAGTGCCGAGGTGTTGCGCCTTCATGGCTCAAACACCATTGGTGCCGCCTTGATGCCCTCGTTAGTCGAAGCTTGGTTACCCGAGCAAGGCTATCGCATTACGCAAAAACAAAACCCTAAAGCGCAAGAAGTGCTGCTCACGGCAGTCAACGATGCGGGGGATGAACTGCGTGTGGAAATCAACTCCCATGGTTCCAGCACCGCTTTTCGCGACTTAGCCACGGGCGCTGCCGATGTGGGTATGTCGTCGCGACGGATCTCGCAACAAGAAGTGCGTACGCTCAACACCATGGGACCTTTGAATGCACCGGGTAATGAGGTGGTATTGGCCTTAGATGCCGTGGCGGTGGTGGTGCACCCACGCAATCCGCTGACACATCTAACCGTGCAGCAGGTTCAAGACTTGTTCAGCGGCAAGATTCGGAATTGGCAATCTTTAACTGGCACCGATTTGCCGGTGCAGCTGTATGCCCGCGACGATCAATCGGGCACTTATGAGGTGTTCCGCCAAGAAGCCTTGGCTGGCCAAGCGCTGAGCACCCAGGCGCGCCGTTTTGAATCCAGCAGCGATCTGGTGAGCTCGGTCTCGCGTGACCCCGGTGCCATTGGCTTTGTGAGTTTGGCCTATGTGAAAGGCGTGCGTGCTTTGGCTATTCAAGAAGCGGATGTGGCGGTGGAGCCCACACCATTCCAGGTGGCCACTGAAGATTTCCCGCTGGCACGCCGCCTGTATTTGTACGACCCCGAAACTGCGCGCAGTCCTTTAGTGAATCGTTTGATCAGCTTTGCTTTGGG
>JAKSCJ010000516.1 GCA_022360675.1 Lysobacterales bacterium | reverse complement strand
GAAGTCGTCACCGCCGCCACCGCCAGTGGTGGGGGTGAATTCAAAGTTATCGATCACACCGCCATCGAACTGAATCATGGCAATGGGTTCGTTGGTGTTGCTGAATTCAACGAAGTTGTTGGGGTCGTTAAAGCTTGTGGCTGGCAAGCTGCTGACGCTGCCCAGCATATTGCCGCTGGTGCCAAATGCTGTGGCGGTACCTTGGCCGAAGTTGCCGCCGTGTACGTAGAAGAACTCGGCCTCACTAACAGGTGGGTCGAAAACCACACTGGCCGTGGTGTCGTCTACGTGGTAAGAGAAACGACCTGAAGCGTATAAAGCGCCGATACCTTGAGTGGCAACAAAGCCACCAGACCAGCTAGAGCCCATGAATTCGAAATCGGTGGTGTTGCCACTGATAATGCCTGCCTCAGCGCCGGTACCTTCAAAGATGATGGTGACACTGTTGTCCTCTTGGGCCCAGGCAGCTTGGGCTAATAATAATGCTAATGCAGCGGCCAGCTTGGTGCTGGTGTGTTTCATGCTCATGGATTTCCCTCCAACGCCTACATCGAGTTGGTTGTGCTAATAGAGAGTGAGGTGGTGCTTTTGTCTTGAAAAATCTCAATAAAAAGCGCCGTATTCCTTCTAACGTTAAACAGACCGGTCTACCTTATTTTGCTTACACCTGAAGCGCTTGGCGCAGATGAGCGGTCGAATTTTGGCTATAAACGCAGTCTTTAAGTGTATGTTGCTTTCAAGCGGGGGAAACACCGCCGGATTGAACGGGTCGCTAATCGAAAATCCCTCAATATGAACGACCTCAGCGGCTTCCCAATGCTGAGTGTGATGTTCGTCACTTGATTGTTTTGGTTGAAGCATTTTAAGTGCTCGTTTTAAGAATCTACCTTAAAACGCAGTTATTAAAGAGCATACTCAAAAGCCAGACCAAAACAGTCGTTATTAAATAAGCTTATGGCCACCATAAGCGCTGTTATTGACCTGAGTCAATTGAGATGTATTTGCAACTAGCCTAATCAAGCGCGCGGTGATGCAGGCATAAGCGAATGGTGGCGTGATATTGAACATCGAGTTTCACCTGGCACCGATTGATGGCGGTGTCAGGTGAAACCGAGATGAAACTATTACGAAACCGATGATAGTTTCAAGATGATGTTCTTTAAGTTAAAGATGCTTAAATGCTTTTAATGCACTCGGTGGGAATAAACTGTGGGTCTTGAATCCACATCTCACCGTGGGCTTGGTGTAAAAAGCCCAGCTCTAAGAAACGCGCGCCTTCTGGAATCGTGAAACGATGCTCGCGACGGTGCCAATCCAGCTGTCCGTGGCGGGGTTCGTTGGGCATCGAGGTGGTATACAACACACTTTTGGTGTTGTGCGTGCCGGGCTTTTGACCACGAACCACCACCGTCAAACCGCCACCGGGTACCAAAGTTCTAACCCAACCCTCGGGATTGAGATCCATTTTGATATCGGCTGAGAACACAAACTCACGACCCACGAGATCATGGGCGGGAAAGCGCTGAGATAAACGCATCCAATACTGCTTGCCGTAATTATTTATACGTAAGACTCCATCGCGGCTATCGACCTCGTAGGTTTTATCGCCACCATGTTGATTAATTAACCAGCCCGCAGGACGGCCACGCTGGTAATCGAATTTCAGCTCTGGATTCTTCAACATAGGCGCACCGCGGTAATCACAGCTCGACAATGCGGCACTGCTAGCCACAGGTGCTGTGGTTGCAGGCGCTGCTTTTGGCGCCGCTGCGGGCTGTGATTCCGGTTGTACCGAGGCGGTTTGACAAGCGCTTAACAGAGCGGCGCTCAATAGTGTGACGGCGACGAGAGGCGTACGTGAATGCATCATAGTTAGGGCGTGTTCCGCTGTTTTATTTTCAAGCTGTGCGTATTGTACGCCAATGGTGTCGAATGTTGGCACGGCTTTATGGCGCTGTGCTTTCGAAGCCTTCGCTAAAGATGAGATCGCTACTGGGGCAAGATTGCACCAAGACGTCGTCGATACTCCAGCCGTCGACCCGGCCGCCTTCCTCATCGGTGGCCAACCGGAAGCGAAACTGCACCAGCTCGCCTTGCCATGGGCTGAGGTCCACCACATTCCAGCGCCAATCCTGTGGATCGCCGCACCAAGCGGTGGTGCCGTTTAGCGGATTATCAGCAGAGCTGATGGTGCCATGATAAGGCTCGCTTAAGAGTTGGCTATCGTTAATTTGAGCCCAGTCCGTACCGTTGCTGGTAATTTCCAGCACGGCACCGTCCCAACAACGGCTGGGGTCGCGCTGCTCGATGGCTTGGCGGTCATAAAACTGCAAACTTAGCGGAGTGTTTCCCGTGGGTAGGGGAATCGGCGGGGAAATTAAGCGTTGATCGCTGACGAACTCCGGAGCGCTGGCGTTCCAAGCATAGTCACCACTGAAGCGATCGTGGTCGTTGCGTTGCCAGCTGTCTTGGTTGCCTTCATGCTGCCAAGTGCCATGATCCTGTTCGAAATCGTCAAAAAAGTGCACTTGGGTGGCGCTATTGAACTCACAACTGCCCACATCGGCCTCGGTAATGAAGCTAAAGCTTTCGCTGGTGCTTTCACCACAAGGGTTAACTGCCGCCACTCGCCAGTAGTATTGCCGCCCGCCGCGTAATGGCTGGGCCAAAGTGAGCTGAGTGTCTTCGGTTTCCAAACTGAGTTCTGGACTGCTGAAATCGGCTTGATCGTCAATTTCTACTCGATACCGTGCCGCGTTCACGCCACTCCAGCTAAAGGCGGGAAGTAATTCTGTGTTGCTTTGCCCGTTGGTGGGAGTTAGCAAAGCACTTTGAGTGCTGGCTTGCTCGAAGACTTGCAGCATGAAAGCGGCATGTCGTGGCCCTGAGCTGGCGCTGGCATTAACTAATAAGGGATAACCACCCGCTGATAGTGCGCTGGTGTTGTCGATGGTCAGCAAGCTGAGGCTTGGTGGTGTTGCTGGATTTTGGGAAAAGCTATAGCTCAAGCTTGGTGGCGGGTTATCTAGCGCGAAGCTCACAGGCCCGCTAAAGCCTGCCACTGAATCTACAAAAATAGGGAATTGCGCTTGATCACCAGTGCAAACTTCTGCCTGAGTATCAGGTGTGCCCAAGGCGAAGTCGGGGCTCAGACTGCAGTTACTGCAAACCAAAGCAAAGTCTTGATCGGTGAAATCACCATTGTAGGGAACACCATCGCCGGCAATATGGTGGGCCCGAACCACCACCTCTGCGCTGCCAGGAGCGGAGCTAAGAAAGACATTCTCGATATTGTTTAGCGCATCGATAGTGCCACCAATAATGCTTTGCCCATTGGTGAACGCGTTACCCAGATATTCGCCGCCGTTGGCGATTACGCTTAAATTTAAATCGTTCACCAAAGCAGGATTAGCGCCCACAGCGCCCGGTGCATCGCTCCAAACCAAGCTCACTTTAAAAGGCTTGAACGGATTAGGAACATTCACTCGAATACGCCATTCCTGGCCGGTTTCGGTGAATAGATAATCTTGATCGAACCAAGCATAACTCGTGCTCGAGTCTAGCAGCTCATTCAGGCGGACCCGCCCCCAGCCTTCGGTGTTATTTGGGATCGGACCGGCGCTGTTGATCTCGGTGGCCGTATTTATGAGCAAAGCCTTGGCCATAGCCGGACTGGGGTTTTGCCCGGCGTGCAATTGTCGCCACCATTGGGTAATCAATGCCAAAGCGCCTGAAACATGGGGGGCTGCCATACTGGTGCCACTGCAATAGGCGTATCGGTTATCGGTGTCGGGCACCACACTGCTGCATTGGCTGCCATTGAGGTTATAGGTGGAGGTTACGCGCTCGCCCGGGGCAACAATTGTGGGCAATATTCGACCATCCACGGCCGAACCGCGGCTACTGCGGTTGTACATGCGATCCACATTCTGGCTCACACGCCAGCTTTGGGTGGCGCCGGCCACGATCACATTTTTAGCTTCCTTGGGGGCGGTAAGCGTGTTTGCGCCGGGCCCAGAATTGCCTGCAGAAAACACCACCATAATGGGCTCAGCGATATCGCTGGTGTCGAAATTGCCATCGCGCGCGATTACATCGTGAATACGCTCGCTGGCCTGATAACCGTGAGCGGTGCCTTCGCCTGTGGTCCAGCTGTAGTTGGTACCCACGGCCCCTGCCAACAGCGGGTGTTTGGTGAGTTCTTGCCAACCGCCGGAAGGTGGCCAGCTGGCCTGGCTGCCACAAACGGGGTTTTGCACGTACAAACGGGCACCGGGGGCTACTCCTAAGCCGTACTCGTGGCCATTGGCGTCCACGTAAGCCGGATTACCTGGCCCGGCCAAGATGCCCGCCACATGGGTGCCGTGACCGCCACTATCGGGATCATTGCCAGGGTTTAACTCGGTGCAGCCGCGATAGTTCATGCCGCCAATAATATGATTGGCGAAATCGGGATGGCTGTAATCTACGCCTGTGTCAGTCACCGACCAAATCACACCACTGCCGTCATAACCTGTGCTGCTGAGCCAAGCGGGGTAGTTGGTATCGGGCTGACCGCTGGGTAGAAAGTTTCCAGCCACGGTTTGTGCGCCACTCTCGTCTTCCAATAAAGGTTCTGGACTGGCATAGCCGATCCAAATCACTTGGGGAATGTTGGCCAGTGCGGCAATACTGCTGGCAGGGCCACGCAAGATAGCCTCGTAAAATTGCTGATCGGGTTGGGCAGGAAAATAATTCAGCAGCTCCACACCCGTTTGTGTGAGGGTATCCAAAATGGCCTGGGGTGGGGCGGAACTTGCTTGGGCACCTGGGTTGTAAAAATGAACGTGGATTTGATCAACCAAGCCCTGGAACTGACGCAATTCAGGGCTGGTGCGATAAGCGCTGGAAAAATCGCCAATCCAACGAATATTGTGTTGGCTGCGGGTATTTTGCAGCATCGCTTCCTGCGCCCAAACCAGGTAGGTATTGTGCGGGTAATACTGCAACACCTCGATACCACGGTTGCGTAACTGCTGTAATTCGGTATCGCTGGCGGGTAAGTTAAATTGCAGCAAGGCCAGTTTGTGGCCCTGAGCTGTGCTAGGCGCTGTTGAAACCCGTGCCGGTGGGTTTTTTAGCGGATCAAAACGCCAGCTGAGAAAGCGAATTTCAGGTGCTGGCGCCGCTGTAAAGGGAATACCAGCTGCTAATAATTGCTGGTGCGCAGATTCGTCTAGCAGTAACCAAGTGCGTTCTGCAAAACGCTGGCTATGGCGAATACTAATGGCATGAGTGGCCAACTGCGCATGATAGGCATTGGGAATGGAACCCCGAATTTGTGCGCTTTGCTGTATCGATGTGGCGCCGGCTATAGAGCATATAAAACCGCTGAGCATAATGCCCAGCGCCGCGCGCTTTAGCCATGTCAATGTGTTGTTCTGCACCTCGCATCCACCTTTTCTTGTCTATGTCTGCGCGGCGCGGGGCTTTTTGCCCACAACGCTGCCGCAGAGCCATAGCTCGGCAAGCTGTGCATCCCTTCACGAATTGCTTATATTCCTTTGTTTTGTTGGCTTGAAATTCAGCGCTAAAGAACTGATATCAGGCGAACATTAGCCCGATACTAGCATTCTCGGTGGCCATTACTAAACCGTTTAGTCTGCAAATGGCCTTTAAATTTGGTTACGACGTTCGATAAAGCGCCGCTTAAGGCTCCTATTTGATATGGACACAAACTCATGAGTCAGACGAATTCTTCCGGTTCAGGCGAAGTCATCGACCGCACCGGCGTCATCGCCGCTTTGGCGGCCTTTACCTTTTGGGGCGTGGCACCGATTTACTTTAAAGGCATTCAGTCGGTGCCGCCGTTGGAAATCATCGCGCATCGAATTATTTGGGCTGTACCTTTATTGGTGGGCTTTTTATGGTGGCGTGACGGTTTTTCGGCCTTTGTTCAGCGCATGCGTTTGCCGAAAAAAACACTGGCGGTATTGGCGTTTAGTGGCGTTTTGGTGGGTTTTAACTGGCTGGTGTTCGTGTATGCGGTGGTCAACGATCAGGTATTAGCCACCAGCTTGGGATACTTCATTAACCCACTGGTGAATGTATTGCTGGGGATGCTGTTTTTAGGCGAACGTTTAAATCGCCTGCGCTGGATTGCGGTGGTCTTAGCTGCACTCGGCACCAGCTACCTGGGCATTTATTTGGGGCAGCCGCCGTGGTTAGCCTTAACCTTAGCGTTTTCCTTTGGCTTTTACGGCTTAATTCGCAAGCGTTTGGGCGTGGGCCCCATGGTGGGTTTGTTGTGGGAAACCTTAATCCTGTTACCGCTGGCTGTGGGTTACCTGATTTGGCACTTCAACAGCGGCGAGCTCTTTTTCCTGCATCAAAATACCCAAACCGATGTGCTGCTATTGCTGGCTGGCGCGGTCACTATTTTGCCGCTCATTGGCTTTAATGCCGCCGCTCAACGCTTAAGCCTTACCGTGGTCGGTTTCTTCCAATATTTGGCCCCCAGTATCAGCTTCTTACTGGCCGTGCTGGCCTTTGGTGAGGAATTTACCCATGGCCATCAAGTGGCGTTCAGTTTGATTTGGAGTGCATTGTTTTTGGTTTCTGTGGTGCCGGTATTGCAACGCCGCCGCGCGCTAGCCGCAGGCGCTTAAGCGCATCGTACGCTGTGCTGGTATTTTTAGGCTCGGCCAAATGGTCTGGCTCTGTTAACATAACGCGCTTGTTTTAATTCGGATTCGAGGCTTATGGCTGGTCATAGTAAATGGGCGAACATCCAACACCGTAAAAAGGCGCAGGATGCTAAGCGTGGCAAAATCTTCACCCGTTGTATTCGCGAAATTTCAGTAGCTGCACGGGCCGGTGGCGGTGATTCCGCATCTAACCCGGCGCTGCGTTTGGCCGTGGATAAAGCCTTTGCTTCGAATATGGCTCGCGACACCGTCGAGCGTGCCATCAAAAAAGCCACCGGCGAGCTGGAAGGCGTGACCTACGAGCAAATTCGCTACGAAGGTTATGGTCCGGGCGGTGTAGCGGTCATGGTGGAATGCCTCACCGACAACCGCAATCGCACCGTAGCTGAAGTTCGCCACGCGTTTTCTAAGCACGGTGGCAATATGGGAACCGATGGTTCGGTTGCCTATTTGTTCACCAAGCTGGGTGTGCTCAACTTTGCGCCCGGCGCCGACGAAGACGAACTGATGGAAGCCGCTCTGGAAGCCGGTGCCGATGATGTCATCGTCGACGAGGACGGCTCTTTTGAAGTGCAATCCTCACCGGAAAGCTACCTGGATGTAAAAGCGGGCTTAGAAGCCGCGGGCTTCTCGGCGGAAAACTCCGAAATCACCATGCGCGCCAGTACCGAGGTGGAACTGGACGATGAATCCGGCCGCAAAGTACTGAAGCTGCTGGAGCGTTTGGAAGACTTAGACGACACCCAAGATGTGTTTTCTAACGCCGATATCCCGGCCAGCTCCTACGAAGATTAAATTCTTGCCAGCTGCAAACTCAGTGCTTGCGATGGTTGACTGCGGGGTGTGTGCATAGATGAGAATTCTCGGCATTGACCCCGGCTCACGCCTCACTGGTGTGGCGATTATTGAAGGTGGTGATGCATCGTCCAAGTGCATTTACCACGGCGTCATTCGCACACCAGAAGGCGAGCACAGCAAGCGTTTGGGCGTCATCTTCGAAGAAGTGAGTGAGTTGGTCGCTTTCTACCAGCCCCAAGAGGCAGCGGTGGAGTCGGTCTTTGTGAACCGCAATGTGATGTCGGCGCTTAAGCTGGGCCAGGCCCGTGGCGCTGCCATATGTGCCGTGGTGGTGGCGGGTATCGATGTCACCGAATATGCGCCCAAGGCCGTTAAACAGGCCGTTGTGGGGCGGGGCGGGGCCGATAAAGCCCAGGTTCAACATATGGTGCGCATGATCTGTAATTTAGATGTAGAACCCAGCAGCGATGCCGCCGATGCCTTAGCCGTGGCCTTGTGTCATCACCATCACCAACAAACCCGTGATCGCTTGGCTGGCTTGTGATTTTATTTTGAATGCCTGCAAACTCCCGTAGTTAGCAGACATTCCTCATGGCTTTTGTGAATGGATACGCTATGATCGGAAGACTACGCGGCGAAATCGTAGAAAAACGTCCACCTTGGCTTTTAATCGACGTAAATGGCGTGGGTTACGAGGTGGAAGTGCCTTTATCCTTGTTTCCCGATCTCCCCGGTATTGGCGAAACGGCCACACTGATTACCCATTTACAGGTCAAAGAAGATGGCCACAGCTTGTATGGTTTTCTGCGCGCCAATGAGCGGGAGTTATTCCGCACGTTGCTGAAAATCTCCGGCGTAGGCGCACGTATGGCCTTAGCGATTTTATCCGGTGCCTCGCCCGAGCAATTTGCCGTGCAGGTGCAAGATCACGACGTGGCTGCTTTAACTCGTGTGCCCGGCATTGGCAAAAAAACCGCCGAGCGCTTGGTGGTGGAATTACGCGATAAGCTGGAAGTGCCCAGTCATGTCAATGCTGCGGGTGAAGTGACAGTGGGTGCCATGAGTGAATCCGCCGAAGCTCAAGCGGCGCTGCAAGCCTTAGGCTACAAACCCCAAGAAGCAGCGATGATGATCAAAAAAGTCTTGGCACCGGGTTTATCCACCGAAGATTTAATCCGCCAGGCCTTGAGCCAGGTTGCCCGTCGTTAAAGTGTGCGGTCGACTCACCGATGGGTAATGCGATTGTGTTACTTTAAGTGTCATTAAAATAACCACACAAGCACCGACCGGAGGTGCTTTAGGCTTCATAACAAATTGTTCAAGAAAAATAATGCAACAAGCTCTGCCTGACGACGCATCAGGCTTTGACAACATTTTTTTAATCCCTGATATTTCAATGTACTAGTGTCTTCATGAAGTGAGGTCGCTGCTTGAGCTTTGTGAGCAAACGCATCGACTGCATTGAATTTGAAACGACGCTGTACTAAACCGCTGAGGATTGGCAGAGCTAAATGAGCGAAGAAGAACGCCTGGTCACGGCTGGTGGTACCGCCGCTGAAGAGGCCCTGGAACAAAGCCTAAGACCACGTACCCTGGCCGAATACGTTGGCCAACCGGCGATGCGTGAAAAGCTGGAAATTTACATTCAGGCCGCCCGCGGTCGGGGTGAATCACTGGATCACACGCTTATCTTCGGGCCGCCCGGTCTGGGTAAAACTACTTTGGCCCATGTGATTGCCGAAGAAATGGGCGTTATTTTGCGTCAAACCTCAGGCCCGGTACTGGAAAAAGCTGGTGATTTGGCCGCAATTTTGACGAATCTTAAAGCGGGCGATGTATTGTTCGTAGACGAAATCCATCGTCTCTCGCCGGTGGTGGAAGAAATTCTGTATCCGGCCATGGAAGATTTCCAGCTGGATATCATCATTGGCGAAGGCCCAGCTGCTCGTTCTATCAAGCTCGACTTACCCCGTTTTACTCTGGTGGGTGCCACCACCCGCGCCGGTTTGTTAACCTCTCCGCTGCGCGATCGTTTTGGCATTGTGGAGCGTTTGGAGTTTTACTCTAACCAAGAACTCGCCGATATCGTGATTCGCTCGGCGGGTATTTTAAATGCGGCGATCGAGCCTGAAGGTGCGGCCGAAATCGCGCGCCGTGCGCGGGGCACACCGCGAATTGCCAATCGCTTATTACGACGCGTCCGTGACTTTGCTCAAGTGAAAGCCGATGGCATTATTACCGGCCCCGTGGCGGCAGCGGCCATGAATATGTTGCAGGTGGACGAACGTGGTTTCGACACCATGGATCGACGCCTGCTGCAAATGATGGTGGAAGTCTTCAACGGTGGCCCGGTGGGTGTCGATAGCTTGGCCGCAGCCTTGAGCGAAGAGCGGGGCACGCTGGAAGATGTGATCGAACCCTATTTGATTCAGCAAGGCTACATCACACGCACGGCCCGTGGCCGAATGATTACGCCCCAGGCATGGCGATTATTGGGTTTGAAACCGCCTCAAGGCGATACCGGTGGTGCGTATGGGGGCGATTTGTTCTCCCAAGCCAGTACCGACGATGCGCCCGATGCCGATTAGGCGCTGTTGCCCGATGACTGCCAACCATACCAACAAGCATCAAAGCACTTCATGAACACAAGCACACCCAACGAGCCGAACGCTGAAAACCCTCATACCGAAGCCGCCTTCCAATGGCCGGTACGCGTGTATTGGGAAGATACCGATGGCGGTGGGGTGGTGTATCACGCGCGTTATTTGCATTTTTTTGAACGTGCGCGTACCGAATGGTTACGCTCTTTGGGCTTTGATCAAAGTGTCTTAAAGGCCGAGCACAATATTGTGTTTGCCATTAGTCAAATGGATATTAAGTTTCTGCGTGCCGCCCATCTCGACGACGAACTCCAAGTGAGCGTGCGTTTAGTGAAGCGTGGCCGTGCCAGCATGCAGATGGAACAAGAAATACGCCGTGGCGATGAACCCATCGCCCGTGCTGTGGTCTATGCGGGATGTCTGAAGGCCGATGTGTTTAAGCCAACACGCATTCCCTCGTTTATGCTCGCGGAGTTGCGATGAATTCTTCCCAGTTGCCAGTTTCCGAATTACCCATTCTGGAGCTGATCACCAACGCCAGTTTATTGGTTCAATTAGTGATGCTGATCTTGGTATTAGCCTCGCTGAGTTCGTGTGTAGTTATGCTGCGCAAACGCCGCACTTTGCGTTTATCGCGCAAAGCCGCCGATGTGTTTGAAGAACGCTTTTGGTCGGGTGCCGATTTATCCAAGCTTTACCACGGTATTTCCCGTGGCGATAAAGCACGGGTCGGCATCGAACGTATTTTCGAATCCGGTTACGAAGAATATTTACGCCTGCGCCAAGAACGCCGCGTGAGTGCCGATAACATTCTGCCCGGTGTGCAGCGTGCCATGCGTGTGGCCTTAACCCGCGAGACCGAGCGCCTGGAGCAACATCTCAACTTCCTGGCGACCGTGGGTTCCACCAGTCCGTATATCGGCTTGTTTGGCACGGTGTGGGGCATTATGAGTTCCTTCCGCGCTCTGGGCACGGCTCAGCAAGCCACCATTGCCAGTGTGGCACCGGGTATTTCCGAGGCTTTAATCGCCACCGCCATGGGCCTGCTAGCCGCGATTCCCGCGGTGATCGCCTACAATCGTTTCTCCGATCAGGTTGAGCGTTTGGAAACCCGCTACGATAACTTCCGCGAAGAATTCACCGCTTTATTAGAGCGCCAGATTGTGAGTGTGAGCGAGGCATGAGCCGCAAAGCCAAACGCCGTCCGGTGGCCGAGATCAACGTGGTGCCCTACATCGATGTGATGTTGGTACTGCTGGTGATTTTCATGATCACCGCGCCATTGTTGAATTTGGGTGTGGAAATTAATCTGCCCCAAAGCGGTGCGGCCGCCATGGAAGATGTGGAAGAACCGCTGATCGTGACGGTGGATAAAAACGGCGATTTCTTCCTCAATACCGAAGGCCGTGGTGAGTTGATCGATGGCGAAACCTTGATGCGCAAGATCTCCGTTATCGTCAAACGTAATGCCAATGTGGAAGTGCTGGTGGGGGGCGACTCCGAAGCCCAGTACGGGCAGGTCTACCAAGCCATGGCCTTGCTGCAACAGGCCGGCGTGGCCAAGGTGGGCCTGCTGAGCGATCCGCCGGAACCCGAGGGTTAGGCCGAATGAATGCACGTGTGGCCCGGCGTGAGGACGGTCTCGGCGTATTGCTGGGACAGATTGCCCTTGCGCTCATCATTCACCTGGCTTTGGTGGGTTTATTGGTGCTGGGCACCATGGACTGGCAGTTTCAGAAAAAGAACTCACGCCCGGCCTTAAACTTGGATGTACGCGTGGTGGATTCCCGCGTGCTGCAATTCTCCCAAGACCAACGCCGCGCCGCCCAGGAAGAAGCCAAGCGTCGTGCCGAGGCCTTAGAGCGTCGTGATCGCGCTATTGCCGAGCAACAACAGCGCGAGCAAGATCGCCAACGCCGCCAACAGCAGGAACAACAACAGCGCGAACAAGCCGCCCAAGCGCGCCGCGAGGCCGAAGAACAAGCCCAGCGTCAAGCGGCCATTCAGCGCCAGTTAGACGAACAACGCGAACGCGAGGCACTGATTGCCGAGCGCGAACGCATTGCTGCTGAAAAACGCCAGCAAGAAAAAGCTTTGGCTGAACAGCGTGAACAAGAGCGTCAGCGCCAATTAGCGCAAATCCGCGAAGAACGCGAACGCTTAGAGCGCGAAGCGCGTGAAGAGCAACAACGTATCGCCCAGGCCGAGGCCGATCGCCGCGCCCGTGAAGAAGCCGAGCGGCAGGCCCGTGAACAGGCCGAAGCGGCCGCTGCAGCGGCTCGTGCCGAGCAAATTCGTCGCGATGCCACACTGCGCGAACAATATATTGCGGCGATACAATCGGTGATTAAACGGAATTGGTTTCGACCGGCCACCACGCAGGTGGGTTTCCGTTGCCGTATTAACATTATTCAGATTCCCGGCGGGGAAGTGATCGACGCCACCATCATTGGCCCTTGCAACGGCGATAGTAGTTCCCAGCGGTCGGTGGTGAGTGCCGTGAAACGAGCGGGTGATCTGCCCTACAACGGCTTTGAGCCGGTCTTCGAGCGTGAACTCACCTTCACCTTTAGTTACGACGGAGAATAGGTAAACAATGAAGTTAATCCCACGCAGGACTCAGCAGCCATTCGCCTTTGTTTGCCTGTGGCTCATCGTTGCTTGTTTGTTTAGCACTGCGGCCCAGGCCAAGCTGAATATCGAAATTACCCAAGGTGTTGCCCGTGCCACGCCCATTGCCGTGGTGCCCTTCGCCTGGAATGTGCCCGATGAAGTGGAGCCGGTGAACACGGTGAGCTTGGTGGTATCGTCGGATTTGTATCGTTCAGGTTTATTCGACCCCATGCCCGAGCGCGATATGATCGAAAAACCCACCGACCCGGGCGATGTACGCTACGGCACTTGGCGGTTGCTGAAGGTGG
>JAKSCJ010000185.1 GCA_022360675.1 Lysobacterales bacterium | reverse complement strand
TACTGGGCTACGCCACACCGACCAAACATCAACAAGCCAAAGGCTTGGTGGTGTTATTACATGGTTGGGAAGGCAGTGTGGATTCCAATTACTTGTTGTCGTCGGCCAGTAATTTGCATCGCCATGGTTTTGATATCTTTCGCCTGAATTTTCGTGATCACGGTGACACCCATCATTTAAACGAAGATTTATTCCACTCGTGCCGGCTACAAGAAATTGCCGATGCCGTGCATATCGTGGCCCAACGTTGGCAGCAAGAGCACACTGGTCCGGTGTTTCTTGCGGGGTTTTCTTTAGGCGGTAACTTTGCGCTGCGCGTGGCGTTAAATGCACCACGCTTAGGCACCCAGTTACAACGGGTGGTAGCGGTGTGCCCGCCGATACATCCGGGTAGCGTGTTAACGGCTCTAGAACAGGGGCCTTCGATCTACGAGCGCTACTTTTGCGATAAATGGCGGCGCTCTTTACGTCGCAAACAAAGTTTATTTCCCCAGCTGTATAGTCTGGAGGAATGGTTCAAAATTGATAAGCTACGGGCCCAAACCCAATATTTAGTCGAGCACTACACCGATTTTCCGGGCATTGTCGATTATCTGGAAGGGTATTCAGTGGCGGGTGAAGCCTTAAATGGTTTGCAAACCCCCACCACCATCGTGACTGCCGCCGATGATCCGGTGGTGCCGGTGAGTGATTTTCATGCATTGCCGCGGCCTGATGCGCTGGAACTGCGCATTGAAGCAGCCGGCGGCCATTGTGGATTTTTAAGTGATTGGTCCTTGCGGAGCTGGATCGACGATTACCTGCTACACCGCTTCCTGAGTGAAGCTGATGAATGAGTAAAGCATGATAGAAGAAGCCCAGGAGCTGTTTGAGCGCGGCGATTTTGCCGGCGCCTACACTTTGTATCAGAAAATGCTGGACGACGAACCCGAAAACCACGAGGTTCTGTTCATGATGTCGCTGTGCCGACAACGCCAGCAAAACCTGCCCGAAGCGTCCGAGTTATTAAATAAAGCGGTGCAATATAATCCGACCCAGGCGCTGTATCACTACACCTTGGGTGGAGTACAACTGCGCCAAGGCATGATGGCAGCGGCCATGGAGTCGTATCAGCAGGCGGCTCGTTTAAATCCAAACTATGCCGACGCCCATGTGGGCGTGGGTTATTTGCACATGGTGCAGCAACAGTTCGTGGAAGCCGAAGCGGCCCTGCGTGCAGCCCTACGTGCCGACCCACGGGTGCCCACCGCCCATGCTCACTTAGGCGTGGTGTTGCTGGCACAAAATCGTGTGGAAGAAGCGCTGCAAGCTCTGCGTGAGTCGGCGGAAATGTTTCCCGATGATTCGTACACGCAAACCCACTTGGGGCGTGCGTTTATGCAGTCGGGCATGCCGGCCTTTGCCGCGCAGTGTTTCCGTAATGCCATCGAAAGTAACAAAGAAGAGCCCGTATTGTGGCTGTGGTTAGGCCAAAGCTTGGCAGCGAACCAGGAAGATACCGAAGCCGTCAACGCGCTGCGCCAATGTTTGGAAATTGGCGGCGAAAGTGCCGAGGCCCTATACACCCTGGCCAATATCTACCTGCGCCAAGGCGAGCCCCAAGGTGCATGGAATTTACTCTCTAGAGTGGTGCGTTTAAAGCCCGATTCCATCGAGGTGCGTTTACTGGCCGCGCGAGCATGCCGCGATATGCACCGTTACCAAGTTGCGCAAGAGCTGCTGCAGCCCTGTAAAGACGATGGTCGAGCACGCAAAATGCTGGCTCGCTTAGCTTTGGATCAAGAGCAAACCGCTTTGGCCCGCGCCCACTTGGCGGCGCTAAGCTTGGCGGGGGTGAGTGATCCGATCACGCAGATGCTGCAAGCCGAAACCGCGCTTCAACAGGCTGATTGGAACAAATTGGAACAGCACCTCACCCCGCTATTGGCAGCTGAGCCAGTGATGCCGAGTGCGCTGTTATTGGAAGCCCAGCGTCATTTTTATTTAGAGCGCCCCCAGGTGGCTCTGGATATGTTGCAGCGCATTGATGAGCAAGGCCGCGCCAGCTTGGCGGAAGACTACCAAGATTGGCAGGTGCGTTTATTACATGCCAACGGCCAGCAAGAAGCAGCCTGGCAACATGCGCGCAAGGATGCCCAGCGTCAGTCCAGCATGGTGCATATTGCACAGAGCGTCGATCAGAAAGCCGCGCTTGATGGTTTCGAGAAAGACACGGTGTGGTCGTGGCCGGTGCGCGGGCCTGAAGATGGCAACCCCGATCCGATCTTCGTTTACGGCTGGCCTGGCAGTGCCCGTGAGGCATTGTTAACCGCTTTGCAGGCGGCGCAGGTGGAAGTCTTACGGGATTCCATCCAACAACAAGGCGAACGCCTGGAGGCCTTGTCTAAGCCCTTAGGTGCAGCTGCACTGAGCGAGTTGAGCGATGCCGATGTGCGTCTGCAGCGCAAAGCCTACTGGCGCGAAGTACGACGTGCGCTGCCCCAATGGGAACAGCAAACCGTAGTCGATAGCCTGTGGTTTAGCGCGGCCCATTTGCCGACCATTTATCGCCTCTTTCCCACAGCGCGGGTGATTGTTTTACAACAAGACGAACTGAGCCTGCGAATGGACTGGGGCCTGGGTGGTTACGATGAACTGCCAGCGATGGCGGCGGTATGGCAGCAAGAAAACGAGTTGTTAAACCAGGCCTTAGAAGTGCTGCCACTGCAATGGATCACCATTGGTCATCAGCAGTTGCAAGAAAACGGTGCCGATACACTGCAAGCCTTAACGCAGTTCTTGCCGAATATCGATGCCGCTGAGTTAGCGCAACATACTTTACGTATTCATCATCGTTTGGCGATGCCTAAAGCGAATAGCCCGGCGGATGATGCCGCTTTGTTGCAGCACTTCTCTGGTTAAGTGAAGGTTTTGGAGGCTGACTAATGATCAGCACTTGAATGATCTTGTGTAAAAGCACTCAATGTTTCAAGGCTCGGTAAGAAAAGCCTTCAACAGCTATAAAAAAAGGCCGTGGAGTGAATCCACGGCCTTTTTTTGTTGAACCAACTCAAGGTCCCGCTCAGCGTGAGTAAAACGGCTTATTTACGACCGCGCAACTCAGGTTTGGCTTGAGCACGAGAGCGGAAAGCGCTGGGGGCTTTCACATTCAATGTGGCCTCGGCACTTTCGCCACCTAGGTTAATACGCACGGTGTATTCACCAGGCAGCACGTACATGGGGTAATCCAGATCGATAGCTTGCTGTACCGGTCGATCTTTAGCTTGAACATCGTCGTTGTCGGCGTTGTCTTGCTGCTCGGCGGCCAGGGCCAGATCAGCATCGATTAAGCGATCCCAGTTGGCCTCGTTGATGCCAGCTTTGGCTTCGATATCGAAACGACGCAGCACGCGTTGTTCTTCGTCTAAGATTTCCACCGTGCCGTTGGCTGCGTTTTTGCTCCAGTAATGGAAACGGTAAGGTTCGTCACGCTCGGCATCGTAGAACCAGCGCGAGCGACGACTACGCCAGAAGCGTTGAGCCTGGATATCGGCGAGATAGAACAGATGGGCATCTTCCTTACGCACCTCATCGGTGAGTTCTTGCAAGGGCAATACATCCACCACCCAAGCACTGCGGCCATGGGTACCGGCCACTAATTCCCGATCGCGCGGGTGAATCACTAAGTCGTGCACTGGCACATTGGGTAGTTGGCTATCGAATGCTTGCCAATGGCCACCACGATCGTGGGAAACATACACGCCGCGATCGGTGCCCACGTAAATGAGATCTTCATTCACTGGATCTTCGCGCACCACGTTGACGGCTTCGGCGGGTAAGCCTTTGCCGATATTGGTCCAGCTTTTACCTAAGTCGTCGGTGCGGTACAGATACACGCGGGTGTCGTCGTTACGATAGCCATTGAGGCTGATGTAGGCACGGTTACGCTCGTGCTTGGAGGCTTCGACACGGCTGGCCCAGCGGCTGTGGGGCAGATCTTCGTCCACTGAGCGCCAGCTTTGTCCGGCACTTTCGGTCACCCAGATTTCGCCATCGTCGGTACCCGCCCAGATCAAGCCGAATTGCGTGGGCGATTCCGACAAGGTGGTGATGGTGGCGTAGGGGACGTCGCCGCGATTTTTCGAACTGGATAAATCGTTGCTGAGTGCGGTCCAGCTTTCGCCCTGGTCCATGGAACGGAACAGTTTATTGGCGCCGAAGTACACCACATCGGGGTGATGCGGTGACAGAATCACCGGTGTGTTCCAGTTATAACGCAGCGCATCTTCAGTAAGCCCATTGCGCGGGCGTACGGTGGTAC
Organism: Lysobacterales bacterium; assembly: GCA_022360675.1. Taxonomy (GTDB): domain Bacteria; phylum Pseudomonadota; class Gammaproteobacteria; order Xanthomonadales; family Wenzhouxiangellaceae; genus JAKSCJ01. The sequence goes on along the minus strand of JAKSCJ010000185.1, from coordinate 403 downwards.
GACCTTGGCCTAAGCGCACATAGTTACCAAACTGGTAACCGGCATACACGGTGTTGCTATCGCGTGGGTCCACGGCCACATACATGCCGTCGCCGCCGTTGATATGGCTCCACGAAGGGCCGTCTTGCCAACGATTAGTGCTGGAACCTTTATAGGTGCCGTTATCCTGCAGGCCGCCGTACACATTGTAGGGTTTGTCCATATCCACCTGAATGGTATAGAACTGCCCCACCGGTTGTGCGTCTAGCTTCAGCCAGCTTTTACCGCCGTCGTAGGTAATGTCGAGGCCGCCGTCGTTACCCAGCATCATGCGTTCTGAATCGTTGGGATCGATCCACAGGCTGTGGTGATCCACATGCACTTTTGGATCGTTCAAACCGGAGAAGGTCTTACCGCCGTCGTC
>JAKSCJ010000450.1 GCA_022360675.1 Lysobacterales bacterium | reverse complement strand
TAGGCGATTTTGATGGTGATGGTACACGCGAGTTTGAGATTCTAGATGGCACCCAGCGACATGTCGTTTCACTAGATGCTGAAGGTAATGAGCGCTGGCGTTTATCCAATGGCTTTAACACTATCGTTGCTAATAACGTGGGGAATACGTTTAGCAGCAGTATCGACAGCGTTGATCGCTTCGTTGATGAATCTGAAATGGCTGATGAGCTTGCAAAACGCCTGCTTGATATTTCAACGGTCTATGAAGGTTTAGATACAGCGACACAAACCCAAATCGAAGCCGAAGTTACGACCGGGGTGCAGCAAGAGTTTATCAGTAAAGCCGTACCTTATGAATTTTATACAGATTTGGATAATGATGGGCGTGTTGATCTGTATGGAGCTATTCAAGAGGGTACTGGTCCATATGTTCTAGCCTTCAGTCACTGGCGTGCACCAGGAACTGGTTCAGCTAATGATCCGTTTGAGTTAATTAAAACTAACCTCCCGCTAAATGTGAATAACACGGACCCTGCTCGGCCGTACGTAACCGACAATTTAGTCTTTGGCGATGTTACCGGTGATGGCCTTGTTGACGCCTTGAAGTACCGATCTGTCATGAGCCAATGTGGTACGTCGACTACGGCGAACGCCATCGAGTTGTATGCAAACCAAGGCTGGAATAGCAGCAATGAAGAGTATCAGTTCACTAATCAGGGTGTCATATATGAATGGCCCTGTGTGGAGGTTGAGCCTGGTGTCATGGTGCGTGAACGTGGATCGCGCCCAAGCTTAGTAGACTTTAATGGCGATGGTGTATTGGACATTAATATCCAGAGCACTATCCCGGATGTGTTTTTACCCGACTACAATTTAGGCGGTGTTAATGTTGGCAACGTAGTTGTTGCCACTGGCTATCAATCGGCTACATTAAGGTACTTAGTGTCAAACTCTAGTAGCCCTGGGACTTTCTCATTAGTTAATCTGTGGAATGATGGCGCTAACGATGCAGGTCTTTATAGTGACCCACGACGCACTTATCATCTGCCGCTCGATGTTAATGGCGACGGGCTTAATGACCATGTGTTTATCGCTAACGCTGAACAAGGCCAGCAATTAAATTCCGGTTCTTGGTATGTTCAGATAAACGAAGGCGGAAAATACTCAACGCCAAAGTTGATTCATGTTCCAAATGAGCTGGCGATAGCTCTACGTTACCGATCGCCGAGCGCTGGCAATGTTAATAAAATTATTGCCCCACAATATGCGAACTTGATTAAGCCTACCGATTGGAATAGTGATGGGCGTGCGGACTTGTTGGTACCGTGGAAGCTCGACGAAGCCATTTGTATCAAGATTTTGCATAAGATTTTGTATAACAATTTGCCCAATAACACGAACCCTACGCAAAAAATTTACGGCACTTACTGCCCTGGTAATATGGATGGTGTAGGTGTTGAAGAACGGCAAATTCCTGATTACGACTTGGCCGAAGAAGGCTTACCTGTTCCTGAGTCAACGGTGGGCGGGCTTCATTTTAATGGCTTGGGTCACCATGATCGCTCGACCTACGAAATGCGCGTAGTTGAGTTTTCTTATAATGAATTAAATGATGATTATTCATTTGAGCTGAATACCCCTAGTACTCCCGTTATTGCTTCGAAAACGAGTAAAGTCGTCGATATTAACGGCGAC
>JAKSCJ010000417.1 GCA_022360675.1 Lysobacterales bacterium | reverse complement strand
TTAATACGGCGCAAACCCACTTTTCGCCCTTCGATAAAGGCATGTAGCGAATTGGCCGAACCTAAATTGGGCGTCCCCAACAAAACCACCCGGCGTACGCGATTAGCGCCATGGTAATTAATGGGGAATTCGTTATCGTTTAGCACGTCGGTTTCGCCATAACGCAGGTAATAGCGCGTCACCAAACCGCCCATGCTGTGAGCCACGATATCCACCTGTAAATCGGGATCTTGATGATCGCGGCGAATTTGCTCGATCAACCGACTTAAGCGCTTGGCCGAGCGCACATTGTCTTGGCGCCAGTCGTAGCTAAACACATAGTAATGACGCGCGGCATCGGGCAAGGCTTGCCCGGGTTCGGCGCGCACGTAACCACCGGCATCTTCTAAGATCTGCAGAATAGACTGATAAAAATCACGCCCGGCAAAAACGTCGGTTAAGCCGGTTACTTCAAGGCCATCGTCGGCGGGTTCTAAGGTATTGGCATCGATAGGTAAGGCCAGGTGCTGGTAATCCGAAAACAATGCATCCGAGAGCGAACCAATCCATTGTTCCTCGCCCTGGGCATTGGCTAAGCGGCTACCCATCACGCCTGGAATCACAATCACTGGTGGATGCCTTACGCCCTGGCGCGCTGTTTCGTACAAGCGTTGCAGGTCGGGTCGCACAGCAGTGGGCGCGCAAGCGTTGAGCAGCAGCAGCGCCAGCCCAAAGCCACTGAACAGGCCGTGTCGCAGCAGCGAACTCAGGGCACGGTCAGCAGGGTAGATCCATCGAGTCATAGCTAATCCTAAGCTTTTATCATTCGTGCGCGATGATCCGCTATGCCTGCGCCGAGTTCAAGTTGCCCCAGTGCCTTAGCCCGCAACGATTGAGTGCATCTAAACCGACGATACACAGCTTGGCACAAAGCCAATTCACACGGCTTACAAGCACAGCGTTAGACTGAATCGAATGAAAACCGCATTTACTATCAACATTTTCAATTAAAGCCAAAGCTAGTATTGAAAGGCGAAATACAAACCATAAATTCCGTTCTATTGAGATTGTACTAAAGCCACTTTGAACCCCGCCGCTGGTGCTAACAAGCATCGCGCGAGGGCTTTTTAAGTTAACGGGAGTTACGTTATGAGTCGCGTTCAGTTTAAAAACCGCAAAGGATTAACCCTCACCGGCGATATCGAATGGCCCGCTGGAGGCCGAGCTAAAGCCTTTGCGCTGTTTGCCCACTGTTTTACCTGCACGCGTAACTTCAAAGCGAGTATTAATATCTGCCGCGCACTGGCGGCCGAAGACATTGCCGTGATGCGCTTCGACTTCACCGGCTTGGGCCAAAGCCAGGGCGACTTCACCGATACCAATTTCTCGGCCAATGTGGACGACTTAGAAGACGCCGCCGCCTTTATGGCCGAGCAACTGCAAGCGCCGCAACTGGTCATCGGCCATTCATTGGGTGGCACCGCCGCTTTGGCTGTGGCTGCACGCATTGAAAGCTGCCGTGCGGTGGTGAGCATTAACTCCCCGGCCGATCCCGCCCATGTGCTGCATCATATGGATAGCAAACTGGAAGAAATTAAAGACGCTGGCAGCGCACAAGTGAAGCTGGGTGGACGCCCGTTCCGTATCGCTCAAGAGTTTGTTGACGATGTTCAGCAATCCAATATTTTGAGCAATCTGCACGACTTAAAACGCGCTTTATTAGTATTGCACTCGCCCGTAGATAGCGTGGTGTCGGTGGAAAACGCGCAGCAGATCTTCACCCATGCTATTCATCCTAAGAGCTATGTGAGCTTAGGCCAGGCCGATCATTTGCTCTCGCGTGAAGCAGACTCCCACTATGTGGGTGAAGTGATTGCCCACTGGGCGCAGCGTTATATCGAGCTGCCCGAAAACGAAGTTATTGAAGGCGTGGTGGCCAGCGGCCGTTTAGAGCATCAGTTCTTAACCCGCTTAAGCAGTGCCGATCATCAATGGTTAGCCGACGAGCCCGAACACTATGGTGGCAGCAACCAAGGTCCCGGTCCCTACGATTTACTGGCCGCCGCTTTAGGCTCGTGCACCACCATGACCTTAAATATGTATGCCCGGCATAAAAAACTGCCGGTAGAAGCCGTGCATTGCCGAGTGGAGCACAGCCGTATTCACGCGAATGATTGCAACGACTGCGAAACCGCCAACGGTAAAGTGGATGTGTTAACTCGGCATATTCGTATCGAAGGCGATCTCACTCCCGAGCAACACGAGCGTATGTTAGAAATTGCCGATCGCTGCCCGGTACATAAAACCTTAAGCCACGAGATTAAAATTCGCACCCAACACGAAGCCGCCTTGGCAACGGCTTAATGAACACTGTGGCGTGTCCGGCATACTAGCCCGTTACGCTTCGGTTTGGCGGTGCCCCGGCCTACTGCCGGGGCACCAGCAATGCTTTAGTTATTCAAACTCAATTGGCTTGCAAGCACTCTTTAACCAAGGGTTCTAACTTGGTGAGCCCCGCCGCACGGCCACATGCCAAAGCTTGTTCGATATCTTCATCTTCCAAGTGAAAGGCACGCAGGGCCAGCAAAGCGGCCACACGGTTACCCGTGCTGCAATGGATCACACTGGGGCCCGTGGCCATGGCTTCGTGCAGTAAACGCGCGTTATCCACATTAACGCCACCGGGCACGGCAACCGGAATGCTGATAAATGCCATGCCCGCCGCTAACACGGCCTTGGCTTCGTCGTAGGGATATTCTTTGGGTTCGCACAGGTTAATAACCTGAATCGCGCCGGCTGCCTTTACCTCAGCCCAATGGCCAGGGTCGGGTTGGGCACAAACCAACAGATGCGGACCTAAGCTACGGGCATTGGGCAGGTGATTTAACTGTTCCATAGCGCGAACCTTTAATTAGAAAAAGCTGATTTATATTGTAAAAGAAATCTCATTTGAACTTTTGAGCCCAATCAACATATGCATGCTCATCGATACGTTAAAACCTTGGCGCAATACTTCACGATTTAAGCGCGTATTCAATTCGTATTATCAAGCGAGTTTTCAGCAATTATATACGGCAAAATGTTAAGCCTTATACGTCTAACTCTTAGCAATCAACTGCTTTGCGTCAAACCATTTTTTAGATAGCTTTTTTATGCTGATAATTGTTCTATAAGCGCCCAAATAAACTGTTAAATAATGAGCAGCGCGGCGCTTTGTCACACTCGTTATTGATCGCCAAATAACACGCTAAATGAGACAATATCGGTCTTGGTTATCGACTAACAATCAATAACCCACTTGCCCCGTTATCGCGCACAGTTATTGCACGATCATTGCAAATCTTAAATGCGTTGATTTTCGGTTGTCCTGACTTCAAGATCCCCATGGAGTGAGTGATGGACGTCTTGATCTGGTCGCGTCTTCAATTCGCCTTTACGGTGTCGTTTCATATTCTCTTTCCCGCGTTAAATATTGGCTTAGCCGTGCTCTTGGCTTGGCTTGAGTGGCGTCTACTGCGCAGCGATGATCAAAGCTATCGTTTGGCGTATCGATTCTGGTCGCGTATCTTCGCTCTAACCTTTGGTATGGGCGTGGTTTCGGGTTTAGTTTTATCGTATGAATTTGGCACCAACTTCGCCGCCTTTTCTGCTGCCACGGGCAATGTGATTGGTCCTTTAATGAGCTATGAAGTGCTCACCGCGTTTTTTCTCGAAGCCAGCTTCTTGGGCATCATGTTATTTGGTTGGGATCGGGTTAGCCCACGCTTACACTTTTTCTCCACCTTAATGGTGGCCATCGGTACCTTAATCTCGGCGTTTTGGATTTTATCGGCGAACTCTTGGATGCATACCCCGGCCGGTGCCGAGTTTATCGACGGTGTGTTTTATCCGAAAGACTGGTGGGCCATCATCTTCAATCCATCATTCCCTTATCGCTATGTACACATGGTCTTGGCTTCGGTGTTATCCACGCTGTTTTTTGTGGCCGCCATTGCCGCTTGGTATCAACGCCAACAACGCGAGCCTATCTTTGCCCGTCGCCACCTACAAGCGGTGTTATTGGCGGCTGCGGTATTAGCTCCGTTACAAGTATTTGTGGGCGATCTCCATGGCTTAAACGCTGAACAACATCAACCCATGAAAGTAGCCGCCATGGAAGGCCGTTGGGAGACCACCGGCCATGCGCCACTGTTATTGTTTGCTTGGCCCGATCAAAAGCAGGCAACCAATCACTTTGAGGTGGGTATTCCCAGCGGTGCCAGTTTGATCTTGAAGCACAGCGCCGAGGGCGTGGTGCAGGGTTTAGATCAGGTTAGTCCCGCCGATCGCCCCAATGTGCCCGTGGTGTTCTTCTCGTTTCGTGTGATGGTGGGTTTGGGCTCGGCCATGGTGTTGGCGGCCTGGCTGGGCTTGTGGTTCATGAGAAAACAACGCACCCCGCCCGACTGGTTCTTACGCGCTTTGGTGTGGATGGGGCCTGCGGGTTTTATCGCCACCTTAGCCGGCTGGTGGGTGGCCGAAGTAGGCCGCCAGCCTTGGGTAGTCACCGGTTTCATGCGCACCAGCGATGCCATATCTATACTCCCGGCCCAGCAGGTGATGGTGTCGTTAATGGCCTTTGTGCTGCTGTACGGCTCCTTATTTGTGGCTTATTTGATCTACTTGCGCAAACTGGTGCGCCTGGGGCCCGAATCCTTACGTCCGCTGGCCCAACAGCCCGATCCTTCCACCCATGGCAGCCCTGCGCCCGCGCGTCCCTTATTTGGCGCCATGCGTAGCGAATAGGAGTGCATGATGAGCTTTTCTTTAGACTACGCCGCCATCTGGGCTTTGATCATTGTCACCGGTGTCATGATCTATGTGGTGCTAGATGGCTTCGACCTTGGCATTGGCATTTTATTTCCCGCCTTACACAAGGCCCAATGGCGTGATCACGCTATGAACAGCATTGCGCCGGTGTGGGACGGCAACGAAACCTGGTTAGTGTTGGGCGGCGGCGGCTTGCTGGCCGCATTTCCCAAGGCTTATGCCCTGCTCTTACCCGCCTTGTACATGCCCATCTTTTTCATGCTCACCGCTTTAATTTTGCGCGGTGTGGCCTTTGAATTCCGCTTTAAAGCCGAACGTTCTCAATTTATTTGGGATTGGGCCTTTACTGCGGGTTCAGCCGCTGCCGCCTTTTTCCAAGGCGTCATTTTAGGCACCGTGGTTCAGGGTATGGAATTACAAGCGGGTCAGTATGTGGGCGGCGGCTTTGCCTGGTTTAATCCGTTTAGCCTGTTTTGTGGCTTGGCGGTGATGGTGGGCTACGCTTTGCTAGGCTGTGGTTGGTTGATCTTGAAAACCAGTGGCGAGTTACAACAGCAGTGCTGGCGCTATGGCCGGCGGATTTTTCCCGCATTGATTATTGCTATTACGATAGTCAGTATTTGGACAGCCTTCGGTGAGCCTGCCATACGTGAACGCTGGTTTAGTCTGCCTAACTTTTATTGGTTATCGCAGATTCCGTTGGTTACTTTTATTTTGACGTTAATGATCGGCTATAGCTTAAAGCGCGAAAAACGCGAGGCCTTACCCTTTATCGGTACCATTGGTTTGTTCTTGCTTTCTTACCTGGGTTTGCTGGTCAGTGTGTTTCCTTATGCGGTGCCCCGTGTGATGAGTTTTCACGAAGCCGCCGCGGCTCCTGCCAGTTTACAGTTCAGCTTGGTGGGTGTGGTGATACTACTGCCCATTATTTTGATTTACACAGCCATAAATTACCGCGTATTTAAAGGCAAGGTCGATCAACAGGCAGGCTATGGGCATTAGCCTTTGTGCACTGTTTTAAAGCTAGGCCTTCGGGCACAAAAAACCGCCGATAAACGGCGGTTTTTTGTTTAGGCTAAATTAAGCCTTTTAAAGTCCAGAGGTGCGGTCGGACTTTAATTAAGCGCGGCGACGCATCGCTAAACCGCCCAGACCCAGCAGAACCAAGCCCATGGCAATCATGCCAGGAACTTGCAAGGTGGGAACCGATTGAGCAACCGGAGGTGGCGGCGGAGTGCCAATGGTGCAATCAACACAAGTAAAGTTGGTTTGATAATCGAAGAAATCGGCATTATCAAAAGCAGTGTTGACAACAACAGCGGTTTCGCCTTGAGGAATGGTCAAGGTGATTTGGCTGCACAAGGCATTGGTATCGTCGTTGGATTCAACGCAGTTTAATGTGGCGTCAGAAGGATCGAACGACGGAATGTAGGCCGCGAGATAAGTATCGATAGCAGCGCATGAGGCGGGGTCGCCTTGATCGCTGGTAAAGATATCCAGAGTGGCATCAGCCGGAGAATTGTTGGTAATGGTAATGGTATCGAACGATACATCAGTACCCACGCCAGACAGCGCACCACAACCGCTTAGATTACGATTGTAGGTACCGTCGTCGGCATCCAAAGCACCCATAACCGCAGCAGGGGTATTACCGTCAAAGTTAATGTCGGTATTTTCACTGGCGCGAACTTGCGGAGCGCTACCAGCGCCTGCAATTGCGAAATCGCCTTGGCCAGCTGATACAGACCCCGCTACAAATAATGCTGCAACCACAGCGAGTGTTTTTTTCATACTAGTTCCCTAAGTCACACAGAGAGCGAATGTTGTGATTATGTAAAGGCACGGTTGTAAAGCCTAACTAAGCTTTTGGCTAAGTGCAATATTCGATGCAATAGCCATAAATGGATATTTGCATGATCAAAATATTATGGTGAGCGAATATAGCGATAGATACATAATATATTTTTCAAACAAATCTATTTTTATTAAGCACTTAAATAACAAACTAAAAAAACTTAAAGAAACAACAACTAGTTCATTGATCTACCAACAAAAGCTAACCTTGTTATAAAAAACAGATAATTAAGAACAATTAAAATAAAAAAATACACATCGTTTTCAAAAACTTAAAGCGCGATCTCAATAAAGCATTCGTACCATTATAATTTAAACAAAACTGCTTAAAGTTTTGCAGCTAAGGCCAATTTTTCGTCTTTGATACTGCTTTTTTTTATGTGTACTAAAACACTAAATCCGCACGCTAAGCACGTTTATTGAAGCGCTTCATTTTATACACGTAGTCAGTACATTAATTGATTATTGTCAAATATAAAATGATCAGTTTACCTTCTTGCCAACGCTTAGTATGGATATAAAAAAAGCCCGGCATCGAGCCGAGCTTTTCAATTTGTTGCTTAGCATTATCGCTGAGCTATTTCACTTAAGCTATTTAAGCCTTTGGTTGATAACCCGGCTTGCCTTCGTATTTCAACTCGCCGGCTTCTACACGAATATTCATACGATTACCCTGGGGTGGTAAAGCACAGGTGGAATACACGGTAAAAGCACAGGGTGGGTTATAGGTTTTATTGAAGTCTAAAACCGTGTAGCCGTTTTGTGGCATGGGTGCATACATAAAGCGTGCGGCACCATAGGTTTCTTTACCGCTGGTACGATCGGCAATAATGATAAACAGCTCGTCTTCGCCATCTTCTAACACGGTTTCGATGCGGAAGTTCTTACCGTCTTTCTCGAATACCGCCGCACCGGGGTTTTCCCAGATTTCCACCTGGCCTTGCACATTGACAATTTCCAAAGTGGTACCCGGGGGATGCGGTTCAAACTTAGCCACCACACGCCAGTCCATATCCATGTCGAAATAATCGAGGCCTTGGAAATCGACCCGAGTGGGCGCTTCGCTATCTTTAACGCGTAAAGCCAAGCTGCCACGGCGCACCACGTAGAACTGAACGTTGTCGGCGCTCACGATGGTGGCTTCGCCTTTGTCGTCGCTCACCAGCTGGGCTTCTTCCACCAATTTACCGCCCACCTGCACATTCACACCGGCAGCGGTACGGAAGTAAACATCATCGCCATTCATCACGACCTCGCCCCAATGGGCCGGGCCACCACTCAGCACGATATCGTTATCGGCAGCGCTACCCACGGTTTGGCTGCCTTCTTGCAACCAATCCAAACCGGTCAGGCTTAACCAGCCGAAGGGTTGAGTCAGCTTGGCCTGGCGGCGGTCACGCCAATCGCGTACGTCGTCTTTCCAGGCCGAAGCTTCAGGGTCGCTGAACGGGTTAATGGTGTCCAACGTGCTACAGGCACCCAAAGTGGCCACAAGTAACGAGGAGCAAAGCAAAGACAAGGATGTACGCATGGGGCCTCCGTTGGCAGTTCTGAATCGCTGATCCTCCAGCGACTCGGTCAGTATTCTTGAACTCTACATCATGGTTACGATGCAGCGCTTTTTCAAAGGGGCGCCAGCGATAGCGGCCAGCAGCGCCTCGGTTGTGCAGGTGGTATCTTCTGTGCGCTCTCTATCGGGGAGGCCTCACAAGAATGATCTCAAGCTGCTGATCTTAAGCAAGCCCGCCTGAAGAAGCAAAACCCAGCCGAAGCTGGGTTTTTAAAGACTCACCGCACACCGAGCTTACAGCACGATGTGCAGGCATTGCGATACGCTAGGCGGTTTTGGTGCTGCGACCATAAACGTCTTCAAAACGTTCGATGTCGTCTTCGCCAAAGTAATCGCCGGTTTGCACTTCAATGAGATGCAAATCTTCATCGCTTGGATTATGCAAACGGTGCAGCGTATCCACCGGAATCCAGGTGGATTCGTTAGGGCCTAAGATGCTTTCTTCGTCGCCCACCCGCACTTGGGCGGTGCCACGAATCACGGTCCAGTGCTCGCTGCGGCGTTGATGCTTTTGCAGCGATAAAATCTGCCCCGGCTTCACCACCAAGCGTTTCACCTTGCAGTCTTCAGCATCTTCCAACACGGTGTAGCTGCCCCAGGGGCGGTACACGGTGCGGTGATAGGTGGCCGCGTCGTGATCTTCTTTGGTGAGGCGTTTCACCACTTGGCGCACTTCCTGCACCCGATCATTACTGGCCACCAGCACGGCATCGCCGGTATCGACAATCACCAGCTCGTCCACACCCACAGCCGCCACCAAGCGATCTTCACTCTGCACATAGCAATCGCGGCTATCCACCAAGACCGCCTTACCGCGAATTCGATTACCGCTCTCGTCGGATTGATACAGCTCG
>JAKSCJ010000278.1 GCA_022360675.1 Lysobacterales bacterium | reverse complement strand
TGAAAACCTGGCGCTTCTGGGCACCGCTGTTGCTATTGTTGGGCCTTGAATGGCTGTTTCGAACGGGCTACTGGGAAGATCGCGTGACCTTACAAAGCCATGCCGGGCGTTCGGTGGTAACGAAACGAGCCCTGGCCAGTATTGACGGTAGCCAAGTGGATTATGTGACCTTGGGCGACTCGCGGGCACGGCAAGGGATTCACCACAAACAAATGGCTGCACTAGCGCGCGCCTTTGGTAAGCAACATATCAATTTGGCGTTACCGGGTAGTCATTTTCTGAGTTTAAAAGTCCTTTCGCGTTTGGCCTTAGATCAACTACCACAACTACAAGGCATGGTGTTGGTGATTCCGCCGGGTTTCTTGCAAAGCATGGGCAATGGCGAATATGAGCTGGGTATTGTGCGGCCTTTGCGGACTTATACCGATAGCTGGGAGATGATGAACCATGTGCCTGTACAAGCAGGGCATATTCCCAGCTGGGGCTCATTTTCTGATTTTGCGGGCTACCGTGAGGATTTACTGCATTGGGTAAATCAGCGCAACGATAGCGAACGGCACGAAGTGAATGCGCTGAATATTGGGCGTTGGTGGCTAGAGTGGACCGCTGAATACCCGTTGCAGCTATGTGGTATCGACTGGCACAGTGATGATGTGTGCGACTCAGTCGCGGCATTGAGTTCGGCCGATGAAGCGGTCGCCAATGTGCAGCGCTATTGCCGTCAGTCGCGCGGAACCATGGCGGTTTTTAAACGCGGCTATGACCAGTGGCGTGCGGAAAAGCTGCCCGTGTTAAAGCAGGCCTGGCAGGTGTTTCTCACAGACTTAGGCCAGCGGGTGGATCTAGTGGTTGTGACGTTGCCGCAGCACTCGTTATTTGAGCAACGTTCTTTAATGAATGATGCAGTGAGTGAAGCCGACGCTTTTTTAGCTGACTTGCAACAACAAGGCCATATTCATTGGTTGGATTTGCGTACGGCCTTGAGCGCTGCAGAAATTGCGGAATGTGCTGCATTCCGTGATCCATGGCATTTGAACCAGCAGGGCCAACAGATCGTTAGCGAGCAGTTGGAAGCGTATTTACGCCAGCACTGGTATAGCTCCGACGAGTTGGCTCAAACCCCCTGACGACTGCTCTCAGCTTCCAAACGCAGTTACTCCGCTTCAGATAATTCATGCTGTAAATGTTTTGCCTGATGTAACCAAGACTTTTGGCTTTTGCGAAAATGGGCAGGTGCCAGTTCGGCATCTTTCAGTAAAAGTGTGACTTCTTCGCTAGCGGCTTGGGCTTGCCCCGAGCGCTGTAACGCCTGGCAATACCGAAAACGAGCCTCGGCACCGGGAAAATAGTTAGAGACCGCAACGTAGTTTTCTAAAGCCTCAGGCCATTGTTCTAAAGCCTCTAAACTGCGTGCATAGAGTAAATGCCCTTCGGCTGATTTAAATTCTGGGTTTTCTTCAATCAAGCTTTCTAAGCAGTCTTTGGCGGCTTGGAAATCCTTCATTTCGAACTGTGCCTGGGCCTGAAGTAATAGCAAGTTGGGTTCGTAGCGAAACAAGCCTGTGGTGGCTTGGTCCAGAATTTCGAGCGCTTTCGGATAGTGTTGATGGTGAATTAACGCTGCGGCATACAGGCGTGCGTTTTCGGCATTGGGTGATTGTTCCCAGGCGCGTTCGCAGCTACGGATATCGGCACCGGGGTCAAGCGTCTCTTTCACCAAGCGTTGAGTGCGCTGGCCGCTAACGGTGCCGCGCCATTCAGGAATTAACTCCAGCACTAAATAAGCGATACCGCCAATCAGCGGTAGCAGTAGCAAAACCCAGACCCATGTACGATCGCGGCCACTGCGTATCACATGAATAATAAGCAATACCTGGATGATGGTGGTGATAGCAATGGCTGGCATGCGGTGGCTCCTTGACGATGGGAGTATGCGTCGAGAGTAGGCTGTTATTGTTGTTGGACGCAGGTAGCCTAAAAAAGATTCCCCAAACCAAAACACGCACCCGAAGGTGCGTGTTTTGGTTCGTGCTTCAAGCGAAACACAATCTTTTGGGCTGTGTTGGATCTTACTCGGGCTTGGCCAAGTCGTCCAATACGGCTTTCAGGAAGCGTGCGGCTTCGCCACCGGTGCAAGCGCGGTGATCGAACGTCAGCGACAACGGCATCAGACGATGCACTTCAAAGCCGCCCAGTACCGGAACCACTTCGTGACGCAGCTTGCCAGCAGCCATAATGGCCACACAAGGCGGGCTGATGACCGGAGTTGCATAACGACCGGCAAAAACACCGAAGTTAGACAACATGATGGTGAAGTCTTTCAGGTCTTGGGGCGGAATGCTGCGGTCTTTTACTTGATCGCGTAGGCGATTGATGGAGGCGCGTAATTGGCCCGCATCTTGTTGGTGCACATTGCGCAGCGCTGGTACGAACAGACCATCAGCGGTATCAACCGCGATACCCACATCCATACCTTTGTGGATCATACGCACGCCTTGATCGCCGTCGTACCAGGCGTTTAGTCCGGGCTCGACTTGAGCACCGGCCCATAAAGCGCGCAGTAAACGTACGGTGATATCTTGGCCGGGGCGCCAGGCGTGCAGATCAGCATCGTCCATCAAGGTGGTGGGAACCACTTTGGCATGGGCGTCTGACATGATGCGTGCCATGGTGCGGCGGGTACCACGAACCGGCGTCCACTCACCGGTGGGTGCGCTGGCTGCTGGTGCGGCCGGAGCCGGAGCGGCAGCGGCGGGCGCTGCTTGGGGTGCCGGTGCGGGAGCAGCTGCAGGCGCTGGGGCCGGAGTAGGAGCAGGAGCGGGTACTTCAGCCACGGCACTGGGCGCCGGTGTGGCCGGAGCGGGCGCTGCTGCTGGTGTCGGTGTTGGGGCGGGTTCTTGTGCTGCGGGTGAAGCGGCAAAGGCTTTCACATCGGCAGCGGTTACCACGCCGTCGGCACCGCTGGGGCTGACGCGGCTTAAATCCACTTTCAGTTTGCGAGCCAGTGCGCGTACTGCGGGGCTAACCTTCACGCCACCCACAGAAGACATTTGCTCGGGCAGCACGGTGGTTGCACCGTCGACCTTGCCAACAACGGTGCCGGTGTCGGCACGTTCTTCGCTGGCTGCTGGCGCTGCCGGTGTTTCAGCTGCGGCTTCTACCGGTGCTTCATCGCTGCTGTCGTCACCTTCAACCGAGAACGAGATCAGTGGTTTATCCACTTCGATCACATCGCCGGCCTGGCCGTACAACTTGACCACACGGCCGGTGTACGGGCTAGGTACTTCAACCACGGCTTTGGCGGTTTCCATCGAGACCATGGGTTGGTCTACTTTAACTTCGTCGCCTTCTTTAACCAGCCATTCGACGATCTCGGCGTCGGGTAAACCTTCGCCCAAGTCGGGCAGATTGAAGATCTTCATGAAACCTCCATCACTTCCTGCACCGCGTTCAAAATGCGCTGGGTGCTGGGCATATATTTCATTTCCATTTTGTACAGGGGCATGATGCTGTCATAGCCCGTGACGCGTTTAATGGGAGCGTGCAGGCTCCACAGGCCGGCATCAGCCAGCTGGGCGGCAATTTCAGCGCCCATACCACCGGTGCGTGCTGCTTCATGCACAATCACGCAACGACCGGTTTTTTGTACCGACTCAATAATGGTGTCGGTATCCAGCGGCTTCACGGTAGCCACATCGATCACTTCAGCGCTCACACCTTGTTCGGCCAGCTTATCGGCGGCTTCTAAGGTTTCTTTGACGCTGGCGCCCCAGGTCACCAGGGTAACGTCGGTGCCATCGCGCAGAACGTAGCACACGTCCATGGGCAGCTCTTCGCCGTTGTCGATCACTTCTTCTTTCTGCCAGCGGTAGATACGCTTGGGCTCTAAGAAGATCACCGGATCGGGATCACGGATTGCCGCTAACAACAGACCGTAGGCACGTGCGGGTGATGAGGGAATGACTACCCGCAAACCCGGCACATGGGCGAACATGGCTTCGGTGCTTTCGGAGTGATGCTCAGGCGCGTGAATACCGCCACCGAAAGGTGCGCGCAGTACCATGGGGCAATGCAAACGACCACGCGTACGATGACGAAAACGTGCCGCGTGACACACCATGTGATCAACCATGGCGTAGATGAAGCCCATAAACTGCGCTTCGGCAACGGGTTTCATGCCTTGGGTGGCCATACCAACGGTTAAACCGGCAATCATCACTTCGGCCAGCGGCGTGTCGATAACGCGCTTGTCGCCAAAACGCTGTTGTAAACCGTTGGTGGCGCGGAATACACCACCGTTAACGCCCACGTCTTCGCCCAGGGCAACAACGCTGGAGTCTTCTTCCATGGCACGCGCCATGGCCAGGGTTACTGCTTCAACTAAAGTAATTTGAGCCATTATTTCAGCTCCTCCAGAGCACGCTCGCGTTGGGCGGCTAAGTCATGCGGTAGTTCGGCGTACATGTAGTCGAACATGGATTCGATGCTGGGTTTACCCACGGCGAGGTATTCTTCCACTGCCGCTTCCACCTTGGTGGCGCATTCTTCTTGCAGGGCGTTTTCTTTCTCGTCGTTCCACACCCCTTGCTGGGTGAGGTAGGCGCGCAGGCGTTTGATGGGTTCTTTTGACCAGGCTTGTTCGACTTCGTCGTCCGGACGGTAACGACGAGCATCGTCGGCGGTGGTGTGATCGCTTAAACGATAAGTCATCATTTCGATCACAGAAGCGCCTTTACCAGCACGTGCGCGTTCAATAGCTTTTTCCATGGCCCAGCGGCAAGCGATGAGATCGTTGCCATCTACTTGAATACTGGGTAAGCCACCGGCAATACCTTTTTGCGCCAGAGTCTGGGCGGTATTTTGCTTTTTACGCGGTACAGAAATGGCCCACTGGTTGTTCACCACAATCAGCACCAAAGGCAGCTGGAAAGCACTGGCAGCGTTAATGGCTTCTAAGAAGTCACCTTTAGAGCTACCGCCATCGCCAACAACGGACACAGCAACGCGTTGTTCGTCGCGCAGTTTATAAGCTAAAGCGGCACCGGCGGCGTGCAAGCACTGGGTGGCGATGGGCACACACCAGGGAAAATCATGCTTGGGTGCTTCTTGGAAGTCGTTACCGCGTTCGTCGCCACCCCAATACAGGAGGATTTCCGACATTTTCACGCCGCGGTACATTTGGGCACCGTATTCACGATACATGGGGGCGAAGCAGTCTTCGGGGCGCATGGCAGAACCCATGGCCACGTGGGCAGCTTCGTGGCCCAGGCATGAAGCGTAGGTGCCGAGTTTACCGGTGCGTTGCAGCGCCACGGCTTTTTTATCGAACACCCGCACTTGAACCATCAGGCGGTAAAGTTTTTCCAGTTCTTCGAAATCACGAGCCAGGGCAGGTGCCTGGGGTGAAACCAGACGACCCTCGGCGTCCAGAAACTGGTAGTAGTCAATCTTAAATGTGGCTACGGTGGTGGACATCTCAAATATTTCCTCGTCCGTACGGTGCAGGCGGGCTAAAACCCGCGGCGACACTTGGCTGCTTATCGGCTTGTGGGCGATCAAGCAACCTGGATTGGATAAACCGGTGATCAGCCTTGTTAGCCGATGCTCAAGACCTTGCCCTGGTGAAACTCGGCATGCTCAATCGAGCAGTGTTGAGTAACGCCTTAATTAATGCCCATCGCCAAACCGACGCGCCATAGGTTTGCATGCGTTCATCGAACCCTCTACTCCCGGTAACGGGTGTCGACTCTGGCTGCATCAATACCTTTTGTTATTGAGGTAAAGCGATGACTTGTGTGGTTCGCTGCGGCGAATGTTCATCAATTTCCGCTAAGCTGGCGGTTGATGGTGCGCTTAAATGTGCACAAACCTTAAGCGTTAGATCGTGGTTTGGCACCGGCAAGACGGCACATTATACCCGTAGTGGCGTTGGGAGCCACCGCGTGACTTGCCGCAGCTAAGGCTTGCTGGGTTGGTAACGCACCGGTGCGGGTGTGATTGTTGCATGCCAGATTAGGGATGAAAGCAAGATTTTTGCCTGTTTAGTGGTATATCCTGCGCGCTCTTAACCATGGCTAAAGCGTTGGGAAAGCAGAGCTTAAGCCGCGCTGACTATTGTCCTGTGATGGCTGGGCTTGGCAGTAAGATGTTCTGCCAGTGGGGTAATTGCAAAGCAAAATTCTGTCTTAGTCGCGATGCCGTGGTGAATCATTTTCAATTGCTACAAATTCGGGAGAACTTGCATGAGTCATGATGATGGCCGCCGACCTTTGGAAGCCGGAATTCACCAAAACCTGAGCCGTGATCTTAGCTATACCGGTTACTTAGGTTTGGATCGTTTGCTCAGTTCACAGCATCCGCTAAGCGATCCACCGCATCATGATGAATTGTTATTTATCATCCAGCATCAAACGGCTGAACTGTGGTTCAAACTCATTATCCACGAGTTACGGGCGGCCTGCGCACATATGTCGCGCGACGAACCGGGCCAATGCGAAAAGAACCTGGCGCGTATTAAACAAATTCAGCAGCAGCTGTTTAATCAATGGGGAGTTTTAGAGACGTTAACACCCAGCGAGTACAGCCAATTCCGTGATGTGTTGGGCCGTGCTTCAGGTTTTCAGTCGTGGCAGTACCGTTTGGCTGAGTTCATGCTGGGCAATAAAAACCCCGAGATGCTGAAGGTCTTTAAGAAGGATAGCGAAGCCTCAGGTGTTCTAGAAAACGCTTTAAATTCGCCCAGCCTGTACGATGAGGTGATTGGCTTTTTAGCACGCAAAGGACACGCGGTTCCGGCCGAATTGGTGGATCGTGATTGGTCGCAGTCGTTCGAGAAAAACGACGCCTTAGTTGATGTCTTCGTCAATATTTATCGCCATCCCGAGCAATATTGGACCGAATACGCCTTGGCCGAGCGCTTGGTAGATGTGGAAGAATCGTTCCAGTTATGGCGCTTCCGCCATCTGAAAACGGTGGAGCGCATTATCGGGTACAGCATGGGCACGGGTGGATCATCGGGTGTGTCGTTTTTGCGTAAAGCGTTGGATTTCACGTTTTTCCCCGAAATTTTTGCCGTGCGCACCGAGTTAATGCGTGCTACAAAGAGCCCTGAATAAGTTTGTGCTAATGCCTTGCGGTTTGACTCCGGCTGCCTGTGTGGCTTATACCATGCGGCAGCGAGCGCGCTTTGGGGGAGAAATTTAAGGATGCCCAAAATGCGCATTTATCGCGAGTTCAAACGAAAAACACAATGATCAGGAGACTTCCATTATGAGTAGCTCGGAACACGAGCAGCATTTCACACCGCCACCACCAGGCGATTTCCTCGGCCACCCGCGTGCGCTGTGGATGCTGTTTTTTGCCGAATTTTGGGAACGTTTTAGTTACTACGGCATGCGGGCCATCTTGGGCCCTTATGTGGCCATCGCCTTCTTCAGCCATTTGGGCGAAGGCGCAGAAGAAGCCGCCAGCTTAACCTACGGTGGTTACACCTCGATGGTGTATATGACCGGTATCCTCGGCGGCTATGTAGCCGATAAAGTTCTGGGCTACCAACGTTCGATTATGTTGGGCGGTGCCTTGATGGCAGCAGGTCTGTTTTTGCTGCTCGCGCCCGATTTCACCATGTTCTTGGTAGGTTTGGCGCTAATTGTGGTGGGTAATGGCCTGTTTAAGCCAAATATTTCCACCATGGTGGGCAAGCTGTATCCACCGGCCGATGTGCGCCGTGACTCGGGTTTCACCATTTTCTATATGGGTATTAACCTGGGTGCGTTTTTGGCTCCGTTTGTTTGTGGTGCCTGGATTGGTGCTGAATACGGCTATCGCTGGGGCTTCTTCGCCGCTGGCATTGGCATGATCTTCGGCCTGATGGTGTTCCAGATCTTGAAGTTCTGGTTAGGCCATGTGGGTGAAGTACCTGAAGGCAAACGCGGCTTAGGACCGATCTTCCAGGTACTGATTGGTGGTGCGATCTTAGCGTTGCCGGTGTACTACTTGCTCAGCAAAAACGATGTACTGGGTGTTTTGCTGGTCATCATGATGCTGGGCTTGATCGCTTACTTTATTTACAGCGGCATCGTTAGTAAGAGCAAAGAACAGCTGCACCGCTATATTGCGATGCTGATTCTGTTTGGCGCCAACATGATCTTCTGGGCATTGTTTGAACAAGCGGGCTCATCCTTAAACTTCTTCGCTCGCGACTATGTCGACGCTCCCTTCGACTTCACGCTGTTCCAATCAGCGAACCCGATCTTCATCCTGGCCTTGGCCCCTGTGTTCTCACTGTTGTGGCCCAAGCTGGATAAAATCAATATGAATCCTTCCATTCCGCGTAAGTTTGCCTTTGGCTTGCTGGGCGTGGGTGCGGGTTTCTACGCTTTGGTGTTAGCCATTAACACCATGCAAAATGACATGGGCCAGGTGCCGTGGATTATGCTGGCCTTGTGCTACATGATTCACACCATGGGTGAGCTGTGCTTGTCTCCCATTGGCTTATCTATGGTGACCAAACTGGCACGACCGAAAGAAACCGGTTTGGCCATGGGCGGTTGGTTCTTGTCTATTGCCACCGCGAACTATGCGGCGGGCCGTATTGCGGCCATCGCAGCGGGTGGTGGTGGCCACGGTGAAGCCGGTTCCATCGAGGGTTATCTCACGGTATTCAACCAACTGTTCTGGGGTGGTTTGATTGCCGGTGTGCTGTTCTTTATCGTTGCACCCTTTGTGAATAAACTGATGCACGGCGTGAAATAGCGCACCGCATCAACGGCAGCTTAACGCTGCTGTATTCCGGCAAAAAAAAGCCCGGTGTTGAAATCAACACCGGGCTTTTTTATGGCCTTAATGAAGGGGCTTAGCTGTTGGGTTTGGGTATTTTTAGTTTAAGCAAAAAAAACCGGGACTCGTCATTGGTCCCGGCGAGAACTCCCAAAACCCTGCTGTGTCTTCGAAATTGCGCGCGACAACAGCGCTGACGTGGCCTGGGATATGGCTGTGTTTCATGCAAAAAGCGTGGCGGCAGGGCATTGCGCTCAGTGATCCACCGCCACGATACGCTGTGCAGAAGCTCACTGAGCGGGGATGCTGCCGCTGAATAATGTATCGACTAAAAACTATTTCAGCATAACGAGTATGAGCGATCAAATACTCTGCTTACGAAAGGTTGTACTTTCTCGGTGAATGGTGCTTATTTGGTATTTACTCGATACCATTATGCGTAAATTGCAGCGACTTTGACTCTCGGCGGTATCGCTTAAAGCCTCTCACGCGGCGTTGTTGTGTGCGGTGATCACTAGAGCGGCCGATGCGACACTGTAAGAAAGCAGTGCCGCGGCCTATTTCGCACAGCGCACTTGCCAGCCTTTATTCGCCGGCGATGTTGACGCTGGATTGTGGCAAATCAGATGGGCTGCCTTGGTCAGGCTCAGCGGTTTCTTGCAGCCATTGCTGTTCAAGCTGGCTGGCGTGCTCGGTGAGCTGGCTGATGATCTGCTCGAGCTGCGCGCGCTCGGTGTCGCCCAAACAAGACAGCAGCTGCTGCTCGTATTCAATGGCCTTAGGGGCCACTTGGCTGTGCAGCGCGATACCTTCCTCGCTCAGGCTGAGCCACTGGCGACGGCGATCGTTACTGGCTTCGCGACGTAATAGCAAACCACGCTCAATGAGTCCACGCACGGCGCGGTGTATGGCGACTTTGTCCATAGCCGTTCGTTCTACCAATTGTGTAGCGGTAAGACTGCTAAACTGTCGAAGTACCGCGATCACTCGCCACTGTGTGGTGCTAAGTCCATGCTTTTCTTGATAATGCTGAGCGATGGATCGACTCACCATATTGCTCAACAGCGATAAGCGGTAGGGTAAAAACTGCTCAAGTTGTAATGAGGATGACATCGTTCTTCTTGCGGTTAGTTACAGTTGAAACTATTATGGCAATGATTTCTTTTTGCACAGTTTGCGGAGTTCATTATGCGCGAGAATCCATTGGGTGTAGAGGCCTTCGATTTTGCCGAGTTTGCGGCGCCAGATGCCGCGCTGCTGCACGATCTGTTTCCAAAACTCGGTTTCACTGCAGTAGCTAAACACAAGAGTAAAAATATTACCTTGTATCGCCAAGGCACCATCGACTTTCTGGTGAACGAGGAACCCGATTCCTTCGCTGCCAAATTTGCTGCCGAGCACGGTCCTTGCTGCACCGGTTTTTCTTTGGTGGTGACTGACGCCACCGCTGCCCACCAAGCCGTGCTGGGCAAAGATGCCCAAGACATGACCGGTGCCGACGGCGCGGCCGTTAATGGTCCGGCCATTAAAGGCATTGGCGGCTCCATGTTGTATCTCACCGATCGTACGGCTGGCCGCCCCACCGATGCTGAATACGAAGCACTGCCCGGTGTGGAACAAAACCCCAAAGGTTTCGGCCTGACCTTCATCGACCATCTGACCCACAATGTTTACAGTGGCAATATGGATGAATGGGCCAACTACTACACCAATCTGTTCAACTTCTTCGAAGTGAAATACTTCGATATTAAAGGTGCACAAACGGGTCTTCGCTCGCGCGCCATGACAGCGCCCAACGGTGTGATTTCCATTCCCATTAATGAATCCTCCGACCCTAAGAGCCAGATCAACGAATATCTGGATATCTACAAGGGCGAAGGCGTTCAGCATATCGCACTGTACACCGATAATATTTATGAGACCATCGAAGTGATGCACAAACAGGGTGTGGAGTTTTTAGACACCCCGGATACGTATTATGAGATGGTCAACGAGCGTATTCCTGAGCACGGTGAAGACCTGGAGCGCATGCGCGTTAACCGTATTTTGATCGATGCCGATGTCAACGAAAAAGATAAGCAATTGCTGCAAATCTTTACCCAAACCTGCATTGGCCCGATCTTCTTCGAGGTGATTCAGCGTAAAGGCAATAAAGGCTTTGGCGAAGGTAACTTCCAAGCCTTGTTTGAATCCATCGAACGCGATCAACAACGCCGTGGTGTGCTGTAAGCACCATTGCGCTGTGACGCTTTTGATCTGATTTGATGTTTAAAGTGGTTGCCCGGTCGATGGGCCGGGTACACCCAGGCTGAAGGAATATTTGCATGAGTCGTAAGTGGATTTCTTTTCCGCGGGTTGAAGGCGAAGCCTCTCGTCAAGCCCATTGTGCCTTGCCCGAGGGCACCTACGAGCGTGAAATGGGACGCGAAGGCTTTTTTGGCCCGGCATCGCATTTTCATCATCGCCATCCGCCCACCAGCTGGACCAGCTTTGAAGGTCCGCTACGACCCCGTGCTTTCGATACCAATCATCTGCAAGAATTTATTGCTTGCCCTTGGTCGGCCAAAGGCTTGCTGAGCAACGCCAGTGTGCGCATGCGTTATTGGCGCTGCCCTGAAAGCATGCAGCATTTGGCGCGCAATGCCGATGGCGACGAATTACTGTTTATTCACAGTGGTTCGGGTGAATTATTCTGCGATTACGGACATCTAAGCTTTGTGGCGGGCGACTACATTGTGTTACCGCGCAGCACGATGTGGCGCATTGAATGTTCGGCACCGGTGGAGGTGTTGCTCATCGAAGCCACCAATGGTGCCTACCAATTGCCCGATAAAGGCATCGTGGGCCCCCATGCTATTTTCGACCAAGCGATGTTTGATGTGCCCAGTATCGACGAGGCCTTCAAAGCTCAGCAAGATGAGAACGAATGGCAGGTGAAGGTGAAGCGTGGCAACGAAATCAGCACCATCACCTATCCGTTTAATCCTTTAGATGCCATCGGTTGGCATGGCGATTTAGCGCCCGTGCGCATTAATGTGAAAGACATTCGTCCGTTAATGAGCCACCGTTATCACTTGCCGCCTTCGGCGCATACCACTTTTATCGCCAACCGTTTTGTCGTGTGCACCTTTGTGCCGCGTCCGTTTGAGCAAGACCCCGACGCGCTGAAAGTGCCGTTCTATCACAATAACGACGACTACGACGAAGTGATTTTCTACCATGCCGGTGAGTTTTTCTCACGCGATAATATTCACCCCGGCATGATCACCTTCCATCCCTG